>DAIOVK010000613.1:0-2086 GCA_036759045.1 Kapaibacterium sp. (SeqCode)
TAATATGCAGATATATTTAAAGAGAAAATATCAGATAATTGATTGCTATAATTTACTTCATAAGCATTAGTTCTTTGAGCTTCCATATTTGGTGCACCAAGAATTGCACTCCCTCTTAACCTTTCAGTATTAAATCCGTCATACAAATAATTCATTTCCGGCATCTTGAAATATAAGCCATAAGAAACTGAAATATTAGAGCGTTCTGTTAAAGGATAAGTTATATTTAATCTGGGACTAATCTGGAATTTTATATCAGCATCTGAAAATAACGAATCACCATCATTAATTGAAATAAACTTATAGTTATAAATTCTATATAATGAATTTGGGTCAAAGAAATCAAATCTTAAGCCGGGGCTAATAATAATGCCTTTATAAGATATCTGGTCCTGGAAATAAGCAGATGCTCTCATCGGCTTGTTTGGTTTGCTTGTTTTTTCATATACTCTATCGTTATCAAAAGCATATATATTTCCGCCCCAATCGCTTGAATACACATCATAAAATGGATTACCATCCCAAGGTAAACTATTTTGATGGCGACTTAAATTATAGAATCTGACTTCAAAGCCAGTTCTAATCATATGCGAAAATCCATTTTCACCACCATCTAAACTTAAATTATATGCACCATCTAACTGCCAGTAAAATCCTTTTCTAAATTGAAAACTCCTTGAGTTACCGGTATTTGTCCAAAAACCTGGCAAACCATAAGGATTATTAGTAGAATTCGTATTAGCATTTCCTTCGACATAACCAGTTAAGGTATTTACTGTTGGCAGATTATATGCTATTCTGCCATCACTTGTTTTTCTTACCATTGTTAGTAATTCGTAAACATCAATTGCTTTATTTTTACCTTGTACTAATGTGCTTCCACTTATTGTATAATTATCCTCAGGATAATACAGATCGAAACCTTTTAGAAAATCGGGGTCTTCATAACCAACGCGTTTTGAAAGCTCATCACTATTCTCAGTCTTAGAAATAGTGAATTCATAATAACTATTTTGAGATAAACGATGGTTTATACGAACCATCATGTTGTTAACAAATTGGTTCTGGACAACTTGTTTAGCTACGCTTTCAGGGATTTTTGAAGATTCAGGAGTAGTACCCATTGTGTTAGCATAAAGCCAAGCCCAGCTTGATGTTTCAAGATTGGTAAGTCCGTATTGACCACCAACAGTTAAGTCTATTTCATTAGTAACTGAGAATTTGAGACGTCCGGTAAGACTTTTTACCCAGGATTGATTGTGAGGCATCTGTCCTAAATTATTCCCAATAGGGTCATATACTTCATAACCATTATTTCTGTATTTCTCCAAGAAATAATTTCCGGATATAAAGAAAGTAGATTTATTAAGGAATGGTAAAGGACCTCCAGTACCGAACTCAATTTTATGTTCGCCGGGACCTTGTAATTTTTTACCTTCACCAACATTTATAGCTTTTAAATTGGTTCCTTCGCTCTCACGAATAATTTTTATACCAGAGGATTGCGAGCCCCAGAGAGCATCCAAATCAGTACGCCAACGAAGAAATCCTTCGTACTTGTCTGTTGAACCTGTTTTAACTACACTATTGACAATACCACCCATAGCATCGCCATATTCTGCAGAAAAGCCACCTGTTAGCACCTGAACTTCTTCAGTTGCAAATGAGCTAACCATTGGAAAATATTCTGCACCAGAAGCACCAAATCCACCTACGAACTGGTCTCCAACATCAAGACCATCAACACGGATTTGTGTCTCTGATGCTCTTGACCCACGAATATTAAAGCCATTACCAGTTGCAAAGACACCAGCACTCATTGCTACAATATTTTGAATACCTTCACGTGCAATTGAAGTCAAATCCTTAGATTCAAACTTTTGCTTTTTACCAATTGCAGTATTATCAACCATACGTCTATCCACAACGACTATTTCTTCTGTCATTGTTCCTTCTTCATGTAACTGGGCTACAACTTCTGTAACCTCGTCAACGTTGATACGCACATTCTTGAGTTCAAGAGCTGCATATCCCACAGCAGTAATCCGGACAACATAAGTTCCTGGGTCCACATTGACTATTGTAA
>DAIOVK010000614.1:0-2077 GCA_036759045.1 Kapaibacterium sp. (SeqCode)
TCTCACTTCGTTTCGAAATGACACTTTAATTATATTTATGAAAGCAACTTGGTATAAAATAATACGAAAACAATTAGTTCCAATTTTTCTTTCCTTATCCCATTTCAAATGATATTCTTAAAGTGAGTTACTAAAAAGCTTAAAAAATTAGCAAAGTTTTATTATTTTTGAAAAAAACAAATATGTAAAGGAAAGAAATATGTCAAAAATTTTATACTGCAAAGAAATAGCAGAAACGATTAAGCAAGAAATCAAGCAAAACACAGAAAAGCTTATTGCAGTAAAAGGAATAACTCCCGGCTTGGCAATTTTGCTCGTAGGAGATAACCCCGGCTCAAAAGTTTACGTTAATTCCAAAGAGAGAACCTGCAAAGAACTTGGCTTTTATTCTGTTGTAAGAAGAGAACAGGCAAGTTTTTCTGAAGAAGAAGTTTTAAAAGTAGTAAGCGAGTGGAATAAAGATGACAAAATCCACGGAATCCTTGTTCAGCTTCCTCTTCCCAAGCATATTGACGAGCAAAAAGTGATTAAAGCAATTTTGCCACAAAAAGATGTTGACGGCTTTCATCCTGAAAATACCGGACGTTTGGTAATCGGTTTGGATAGTCTTCACCCTTGCACTCCTGCAGGAATTATGGAAGTGATTAAAAGAGAAAAAATTGAGACAAAAGGAAAGCATGTCGTTGTCGTTGGACGTAGTAATATTGTAGGAAAACCTATCACCAATTTGCTTTATCAAAAGAATGAAAATGCAAATGCAATTGTAACAATTTGCCATACTGCTGCAAAAGATTTAAAATACTATACTCGCCAGGCAGATATTTTAGTAGCTGCTATGGGTGCCCCAGAGGTAATCACTGCTGACTATTTGAAAGACGGCGTTGTTATTATTGACGTTGGTTATAATAGAGTTGAAGATGCAAATGACCCAAAGGGATACAGAATAGCTGGAGATGTGCATTTTGAGTCTGCAAAGGAAAAAGCATCAATTATTACTCCAGTTCCGGGTGGAGTTGGACTTATGACAATTGCTATGCTAATGTTAAACACTTATAAAGCTGCAAGTGGTGAAATCAAATATTAAAACATATTCAGAACTCAATGTTATCTATGAAGATGACGATATTATTGTAATAAACAAGCCAGCTGGACTGCTAAGCATACCGGAACGTTATGATAAATTCACTAACAGCATTTTCCGTATTTTAAAAAAACAGTTTGAGACAATATTCACTGTCCATCGATTAGATAGAGATACGAGCGGAATAATAGTTTTTGCTAAAAATGCAGAATCTCACTCTAATTTGAATACTCAATTTGAAAAAAGGGAAGTAAAAAAGATTTATCATTGCGTAATAGCTGGTAGTTTTAATAAAGAGAATTTACTTGTTGATATTCCTCTTTTGCCCGACCCAACCAGAAAAGGTGCTATGGTCCCTTCTGCCCGTGGAAAAGAATCTTTTACAGAAATTAAACTGCTTGAAAAATATACCCGTGCTTCTTTAGTTGAAGTTAATTTAATCACTGGGCGACATCATCAGATTAGAGCCCACTGCGCTGCAATCGGTTATCCTTTATTGGTAGATGAACTTTATGGCAATAATACTGAATTTTTTGTTTCCGCTATTAAAAAAAGATACAAAGTAAAAAAAGGTGATGAAGAACAAGCCCTAATTTCAAGGATTACTATGCACGCCTACTCTATTGAGTTTAAACATCCAAAAACAAACGAAACGGTTAGTTTTCTGGCAGATTATCCAAAAGATTTTCAGGCACTAATACAGATTTTAAGGAAATATGCAAGCGTAAGAAATTGGTTTTAAAGTTTTAAAATCCAGATGTCTTACATCTTCTTCGAGATGTAGGACATCTTTATTCTGTAATGTCAGAACTCCAGACTCCTCGTAGTTTGCTATTTCGCAGTCTTGTCATTCCGAACCCCAAAATGAAGTAAGACCTTTATTTAAATGAAGATGATATAATTTTACTGTGTCATTCTGACGGATGTAAAATCTATCTTATTTATTGGTCGCTATTCAATAATAGCTATTTAACTGAAGCATTTGGGCTTGCCCAA
>DAIOVK010000615.1:0-2076 GCA_036759045.1 Kapaibacterium sp. (SeqCode)
TCAGAATATTTAATTGGCAAAGTAGGAGACAATTTATATACTAAACCGGAACTGCTTTGGATTATTGCTGTTTTTGCTCTTTTTTGGATAATGCGTATGTGGTTCCTTGCTTCAAGGAAACAATTGATTGACGACCCTGTGTCATTTTTCTTAAAAGATAAACTGACTTACATTTTAGGTTTTATTTCTGTAATAATTCTATTTTTAGCAACTTTATGAAAACACATCAATCATGGGGAATGTATCCCGAACACTTGCCTGAAGAAATAATTTTTTTAAAATGGATAAGCAATCTACCTGATTTTAATAAAATTTCAAACTACATTCTTCCTTTTGGTTTGGGTAAAAGCTATGGTGATAGCTGTCAAAACAGCGGTGGAACGATTTTAGATACTCATTTGCTATCTCATTTTATTGATTTTAATAAAGAAGAAGCTCTTTTTAGTAGTGAAAGTGGAGCAACTCTTGCTTCAATCTTGGACTTTATTATTCCTTACGGATATTTTCTTCCTTCTACTCCGGGAACAAAACACATAACTGTCGGAGGAGCTATTGCTAATGATGTTCATGGAAAAAACCACCATATAGGCGGTACTTTCGGTTGCAACGTAAAGCAATTTGAACTTGTTCGCTCAGATGGAGAAAGAATGATTTGCTCCAGAAATGAAAATTCCGATATGTTCGCTGCAACTATTGGAGGATTGGGCTTAACCGGCTTAATCAACTGGGCTGAGTTTAATATAAAAAAGTGCTCTTCTCCGTTTATAGCAATGGAGAGTATAAAATTCGATTCTTTAGAAGAATTTTTTGAAATTAATAAAGATTCTGAAAAAAATTATGACTACACTGTTGCATGGGTTGATTGCACTGCAACTGACGGACGGCTTGGACGTGGCTTGTTCAATAGGGGAAATCACGCTGACCCTACTATTCATTCAATACCAAATGAAAAGCAAATTAATTCCATACCATTCCCTTTAAATTTCAATTTTATTAATCAATTCTCTGTCAATGCGTTTAATATGCTTTATTTCAATAAACAACTCAATCCAATAGAAAAGAATATTGTTGATTATAATGCATTTTTCTATCCATTAGATGCAATACTTAACTGGAATAAAATGTATGGAAAAAATGGTTTTGTGCAGTATCAATTTGTTATACCTTTTAAAAATGGAGTTGCTAATTTAAAAAGAATAATGAAATATATTGCAAAATCAGGTATTTCCTCGTTTTTAACAGTACTCAAAACTTTTGGAGAAGTAAAATCGCCCGGTATGCTGTCATTTCCAAGACCGGGAATTACATTAGCGATTGATTTTCCTATGAGCAATAGCAAAACTCTCTCGATTTGTAATGAATTAGATGAATTTGTTAAAGCTGCCGGTGGTGTTCTTTACCCGGCTAAAGATGCAAGAATGAATGGTAAAGATTTTAAGCAATTTTATCCGAACTGGAAAGAATTTTCTCAATTTATTGACCCTAAATTTTCTTCCACCTTTTGGCGAAGAGTAATGAGCTAAAATTGCTAACCATATTAGGTATTTCCCTATTGAGATAAGCAAGGGTAGTTTATAACTCATTTCATTCTAATTACTTACTATTAATTATATAAAAAAAACTATATAGTTGTGAAATATTACTTTTAAAAATATTCTTTTTTGTGTTCTTAGTAAAATACTTTGTGTACTTTGTGTTAAAAGAAATAATTACAAAGAACACAAAGTATTCAGTTTTAAAAATAAAGAAGTGATTTTTAATATTAAATAGCCAATGCGAAAGGTGAATTACTAACTAAAAACTAATTAGTAATGCTCATTAATTTCTTTGAAATTCAGATTTATTTTCTTAATTTTACTCATAGAAAATAATAACTTTATTTCTTTTTAAGTATTATCTAACTATTTGTTAATTAATTAAATATTTATTTAAAAATAATATGAAAATAATCTTATAAGAGTATTATTCACTCACCTTACCCAATTCCTCTTTTGAGAAATGAAAAAGTGTAGTGTTAAAATATTTTTTTAATCCACTTTTCTTATTCCCCTCTTGAGAGGGGCAGGGGTGTGTTCT
>DAIOVK010000616.1:0-2076 GCA_036759045.1 Kapaibacterium sp. (SeqCode)
TGCCCAAGCACAGCAATAGTATTAGTGCCGATTGTTGCGTTTGAATTTATAACAATGGAACCAGTATAGAATTTTTCCTGATAAGGATTGAAAGTTATAGTAATATTTTGTGAAGAACCAGCTGGAATATTTCCAATCCAATCACCTGAATATCCTTCCGGGTATTGAATGTTTTTAACCATTAAAGTTGAAGTCCCTGAATTAGTTACAGTTAAATTTGATTTTTTCTGTTTGCCTAATTCTACTTCTCCAAAATCCATATTTCCTGATAATACTATAGTGGGCTGCGGGGTTGTTCCATCTCCTAAAACAGCAATTTTATTAGTTCCTTTCTTTGAATTAGAATTTACAACAATATTGCCTGAATAAGTCTTTTCCTGATTTGGAGTAAAAGTAATATTTACCAGTTGCGACTTTCCCGGCGGTATAGTTCCGCTCCATTGTCCTGTAAAACCTTCTGGACAGAAAATTGAACTAATAACCAAGTTCGTAGAGCCATAATTTGAAATAGTTAGTTCTTTTTTTAGAGTTTCGCCAATAATAACGGAACCAAAATTCATATTTCCAGTAAGAGTAATTGACGAATTATTTGATATACTTCGGTCAATATTTATTTTCAAAGCATAAGTACCAGTCGTACCAGAAAAGAATGAAAAACAGCAAAATATATTGTATTAGCACCACCTGCAACTGCTTAAAATAGCAAGTAGGAAAAAAAAATCCCTGTAGTCAGAGTGAATCGCTGGCTACAGGGGGAATAATCTCTTAACTTTACCTAATCACAATCACTTTTCTCGAAATTGAAAATCCTTCATAAAATGCTGTTGCTACATAAACACCACTTGACAAATTATCGCTGCTAAAATTATAAAAATAATTTCCAGTTTCAGAATAGTACTTAATATTTTCAAATTTGATGTTTCCGTATGCATCAAATAATGCAATTTTTACATAACCGGGAGTTTGAATATTGAATCTGATTATTGAATTATTTACAACAGGATTGGGATAAATATTCAAATCATTAATATTTGATTTTAACGCAAATTCTTTTTCATTTTCTTCAGAAATACCGGAAACAATTTTTTCACAAGAATCACAAACAAATGAAATAACTTTAGTAATAATAACTGTATCGCTTGGAGTATAGAATAAACGAACAAATCTTTTCTCGCCTATCTCACAAGGGTCAATATCAAAATATATTGAGCAACATTCATCTTGAGCAATTTCACTACTCAATTTTGAATATACTGAATCTAATTCTGATGAGCTGTAAACATCATAAATTTTACCTCGTGAAGCATTAGACATCAAGCCCATTTTCTGCCTTCCATCAATATCGCATGGGTCATCACTTAATCCTAATGCAATTATATATATAGGGATATTCTTGTTTTGAATAATTGTTAAAATACTATCAGTCCAATCCGGTTCTATTGTATTACAACCATCACTTAATACAACTAAAGCACGCCTTGTATTGCTACTTTCGGAAACTTTATCCAATGCTGTAAGTATTGCTCCATAAAGTTGTGTCATACCATAAGGATCCAATGAATTTACGGCATTTTTTAATGATAGTTTATCATTTGACCAATCTAAATCAAGAGTTGTATTATTTGAAAAAGACATTATAAATGCTGAATCCTGAATTTTAAAATTATCAATAAAATTATTTATTGCTTGTTTTGATGCCTGCATTCTTTCTGTATTATCTAATTCACTAATTGGTAATGACATACTACCAGACCTATCAATTAAAATTCCAACTGAAATTGGCAATTCAGAAGTGCTATCAGCACATACAATTCTAATGTCACATTTGAATTTACCATTTTCAACTATTCCAAGCTGAGCTGGGTCTATGAATTGAAGTAGATTTGTTCTGTTTTGAACTTGGTTGGTGTCCTCAACAAATAATGCTGCATCAACTTTTAAACCGATAATATTTCCCAAACTATCGCAAAGAGTAGTTAAATCACAAATATTCAAATCAATATCATCATTTATTTCTTCGATGACTACCTGTAAAGAGCCGCAATTATCTTCATATCTTGGAATTACTTTTTCCTG
>DAIOVK010000617.1:0-2071 GCA_036759045.1 Kapaibacterium sp. (SeqCode)
GAATATTCTGAACTATGACTAATTTGAATTTTTTTGATTAAGAGAAGAGTTTTGTCTTAACATATTTTAATGATATAAAACACAAAAATTACGGTTCACAAATAAATAGTAATAAGAACTAACAAGAGAACATCTCTGCCTCTCTCAAGATGAATGAGTTAGGTGAAAAAAAAATAATTTAAAAAAAATATTATGTTATCAAAATTTTATAATGATATTAGAAGTATATTGACCGAAGCCAGAAATAAATCTTATACTATGATTAATTCAATGATGGTTGAAACTTACTGGCATATTGGTAAACGAATAGTTGAAGAAGAGCAACAAGGTTCGGACAGAGCAACTTACGGAGAAAAATTATTGGAGAACCTCTCAAAAGAGCTTTCTCAAGAGTTTGGCAGAGGGTTCTCTTATGCTAACCTGAGAAATATGCGACAATTTTACTTAACATATCCTGATGTATATATTCGCTACACACTGTGTAGCAAATTGTCATGGAGCCATAACCGCCTAATAATGAGAATTGACGACAAAAAAGCCAGAGAATACTATTTGGAGGAAGCTTCATCACAAAATTGGAGTGTTCGCCAATTAGAACGCAATATTAATACACTTTATTACCAAAGAATATTATCTTCAAATGACAAGCATTTCTGTATAGTTGATAACCAAACAATTAAAAAGGACAATAATGTAAATGATTTTATTAAAGACCCTTATGTTTTTGAATTTCTAAATATATCACAACCGATAGAAGAATCAGAATCCACTATTGAAAAAGCTCTAATAGCAAACCTTCAAAAATTTTTACTTGAGTTAGGCAGGGGGTTTTCATTTGTTGCACGTCAGCAAAGAATTAGTGCTGAAACAGAGCATTATTATATTGACCTTGTTTTTTATAATTATTTTCTTAAGTGCTTTGTATTATTAGACTTGAAGACTGGTAAACTTACACATCAGGATATTGGACAAATGGATATGTATCGCAGAATGTATGATGAACTGAAAAAGCCCGATGGCGATAATCCCACAATTGGGATCATTCTTTGTACTGACCTAAGTGAAACAGTAGTAAAATATTCTATTATGAATGACAATTCAAATCTATTTGCAACAAAATATATGTCATTTCTACCCAGTAAAGATGAATTGATTGCAGAAATTGAACGTGAAAAAAAATTTCTAAAAACGAATATATAGTTAGGATAATGGTTTATGGTTTAAAGTAATTAAGTAATTAGTTGTCGGCAATCAGTTATCAGTAATTGGTCATTTCGACTACGCTCAATGACCGAATACCATAGCTGACAGCTGACAGCTAATAACCATAAACCATAAACTAATAACCTAAAAAAGGATTTTAAAGAAGTAATGCACGTAACACTACATATAACAACCGGCTGCAATATGAACTGTGCCTACTGCTACTCCCCTCCAAACAATCGTTTGGATATGGAGCAGGAAACTGCATACCGCTCTATAGATTTCATTGCAAAAAAATATCCGATTAATACCGGAATAATCTTTTTTGGCGGCGAACCGCTTTTAAAAAAAGATTTAATCAAAGAAACAATTAGATTTGCAAAAGAAAAAGAAAAAAATGGCTCTTGCTATTTTCACTACAAGACTACTACAAATGGATTGCTTTTAGACAAAGAGTTTCTTGATTTTGCAGAAACCGTTAATATGCAGGTTTCAATCAGTATTGATGGAATTGAAAAAGCACACAATACTTTTCGCAAAACGAAAGAAGGAATTCCAACTTTTTCAGTCTTACAAGAGAAAATTGATTTGCTTCTAAAATATCAGCCATATTCTAAAGTGCTGATGACAGTTAGCCCGGAAACACTTGAATATTACGCCGAATCTGTAGAATATCTTTTGAATCGTGGCTTCAAATACTTGATTGTGTCTTTAAATTATGCAGGAAACTGGACTGACGGGCATATAAAGGAACTCAGTGAGCAATACAAAAAAATTGCAAAGCTATATGAAAAGCTGATACTAAAAGAGCATAAATTCTATTTTTCTCCATTTGAAATGAAATTGGCTACTCATATTCAGCAGGATA
>DAIOVK010000618.1:0-2068 GCA_036759045.1 Kapaibacterium sp. (SeqCode)
CAAATATAAAGAGTAAGAAAGAACACACCCCTTTGTCCCCTCTCAAGAGGGGAATTTAAGAACACATCATTTTGCCTGAATTTATATAATGCCATAAAAGAACGTATCAGCCCTGCCCCCTTATACATACTTACTTTTCCAGCTCCGGTGGATTGCTTAAAAGTATTTGGGACGGATTATCTGTAAATGCCTGTAGAGTGCGTTTCATTTGCTTGTTCGTTGATTTAAAACCAGTAATTAAATCGTTTAAATTAAAAAGGGCATTTTCAAAGCGGTATGAAATATTCTTGATTGCATGATTAGTATTTATCATTACTGAATCGTATCGCATTGATGCATTGGCTATGGTTCTTTCAATATCAACATCATCAATTTTTGAATTCAATTCATCTGAGAAATTTTTTAAAGCAAGTGAGGTTTTATATAATTCTTCGCTTGTATTATTTAAATTTTGCCAAAAATTCGTATTATTAGCATTGCTCATTAATAATTTTAAATCACTGGAAGTAGTTTCTAAATTACTGATAATTGAATATAATTTTTTATTTTTAAAGAAGTCTGTAGTAGTTGCAAGGAAATTTACGGTATTATTTGAAACTGAATCGAATTGAAATTTCATTATATTGTTCATAATCTCGCGGGCAGCAATTTCGATTTCCTGTATTCCAGATGGAGAGGAGCGAATAACTGGAAATTCTGGTGTGAAATTCTTTATTTCTGGATACATTTTTGCGATAGCAGTATCGGTTGGAAAGTAGAGTTGAAGGAACTTTCCACCGGCAATACCAGCCATTTCTGCCTTGACTCTCAAGCTATCTGATATTTCAATTTTTTTTCCGATTAGCATAGTAACCTGAATTAGCCGACCGTCTGGAGCAACTTCAATTTGTCCGACAGTGCCAACAGGAACTCCAAGATATTTTACTGCAGAGCCGGGGTCTAAACCCTCTACAGAACCATCAAAATAAGTTAGATACTGAACATTTGTTTCGAGAAAACTGCTTGCTCCGAGCCAGATTATTACTGAAATAATTAATATTGAACCAATGATTACAAAAATTCCTACTAGAAAGGAACTTGAACTTCTGCTTGCTTTTATTTTTTTCATTTGATTATCCTATTCTATTAAAAAAATTATAAACTATTTGGTTTGAGTGGTTATTCTTTAATTCTTCCGGTGTTCCTGTTGCAATTATTCCCCGAACAGATTTGTCGAGCATAATAATGCGGTCGGATATATTTAAAATACTTGCTAAATCGTGGGTTACAACTATCATTGTAGTTTTAAAAGAGCGATTGATTTCTTTAATTAAATTATCTAATGCAGCTGAGGTTGTAGGGTCCAAACCGGAAGATGGCTCATCGAAACAAAGTATTGATGGGTCAAGTGTCATTGCCCGTGCAAGTGCTGCCCTTTTTTTCATACCACCACTAATTTCTGCAGGTAAAAAATCCTGAAATCCATCTAACCCAACGGAATTGAGTTTGATTTTTATAATATCGTAAATCGTTTCATCGTCTAAATCTTTTATTGTTTCAAGCACCAGAGCTATGTTTTCTGCTATTGACATTGATGCAATTAGCCCGCTTGACTGAAACAAAACACCATATTTTTTCATAATTTCAGTGCGTTCTTTCGGATTTGCTAAGGTTAAATCCTCTCCATCAATAATGATGCTACCAGAGTAGGGCTGTTCAATTCCTATTAGCTGCCTTAATAAAGTGCTTTTCCCGCATCCACTTCCACCAACAATTACAAAAATCTCACCCGGAAAAATATCAAAACTGACATCCTCCAAAATTACTCTTTCGTTGTATGAAACTGTAAGATTTTTTACTTCTATTATTGGCAGCATTTTTAATGATAAATGATTAGTGATTAATGATTAAGTTCATTTCTAAAAATGATTTTTTTCCTGTTAATATGAATCTCCTAATAAAGGAAGACCTTTATTTAAAAGGAGATGACATCACTAAAAGTGTAATTCCGAAACAGTGCTTTTCAGTCATACCATCAGCAAGCTGATAGTATGACAAGAGATAAGTCATGCTATCAACTTGTTGATAG
>DAIOVK010000619.1:0-2060 GCA_036759045.1 Kapaibacterium sp. (SeqCode)
TATTCTGCGAAAAAGCAACTACACTGCTGAATATGAGTAATAAAATATAAACGGATAATTTTCTTAATTTCATATTGGTTCTCCTTCCAAAGCTACTTGATTTATTTTTCTGTCTCTTTTCCTGTAAATGAGCCAGTAAAGCACTGGCAGAACTAATAAAGTAAGCACCATTGAGACAAGAATTCCGAATGAAATAGTTGAGGCAAATGGTCCCCAAAGGGTAGAACCACTAAGCATCATAGGAACAAGCCCAACAGCAGCGGCTGATGACGTTAGAAAGATTGGTCTTAATCTGCGTCTTCCCGCTGCAATAGATGCTTCTTTTACAGTCATATTTGGATTGTCCCGAAGTAACGAAACAGCATAATCAATTAGAATAATTCCGTTTCGAACCACCATTCCACTTAAACTTATTATACCGAAAAAGGCAGTGAAACCGAATGGGTAACCCATAACAAGAAGTCCAATGTCAGCACCGAGCAAACTTAATGGAATAGTTGCCATAATAAGAACTGAAGTTTTTATGCTTTTAAACTGTAAAAGTAAAATAAAAAATACCATCACAATACCGATAATTAAAGCTTTTCCAAGAGCCGGGTATTGTTCATTTTCACCTTCTTTTTCTCCACCAAAACTTAACTTTACATTTGAGGGAAGAGATAGCTCAGCCACTTTTTTCATATTGTCTTCCAATACTTCAGATGCGAAAATGTATCTTTTCACATCAACCATAACTGCTATTGTCCTGATTCCGTTGCGTCTTACGATTTGCCCTTCTGTCCATTGTGGTTTTGCTGTTGCAATTGAACGGAGTGGAATATGATTTGAAGTAAGAATCGTTGGGATATACATATCGTTAAGCGAAAAATCTTTTTCTACTTCATCTTTTTGTTTTTTTAGCTGAACGCCGATTGGGTAATCGTCTTCATAGATTTTAGTAACTGGCAAACCGCTTTCAGCTATGATGAAAGAAGTTGACAAATCTAAATTCAAAAGTCCGAGCCGCGAAGCTTCAACGTTATTCAACTCAAATTTCACACTTTGCACTGCTTCAAGAAAGTCATCTCTAACCCATGTTACTCTATCATCTTTTCTGAAAATGTCAGAGATTTTCTCTGCTACCTCTTTGATTTGATTAATGCTGTCGCCGGAAATTCGTAATTCGATTGGTCCTTTGCTAACTTTGAAATCAATTTGCTTAAATTTTATATGTGCCTCTGGATAAATATTCGCATACTTTTCATAGTAATCATCAATTATTTCAACAGTATTTTCATTTGAAACTGTATTTACAACCATTTGGGCATAGTTTTTCGAAGGCATATTCGGAGCATAAAGAGTGTGGAAACGCGGCGAGCTTCCCCCAACAAAAGAACATACATTGGTTACCCGCTTGTCTTTCAGCAAAACTGTTTCAAGTTCTTTGACAATGCTGTCTGTTTTGTTTAATGTAGCTCCTTCAGGCAAATAGATTTCTACTGCGAATTGGTTTCTGTCCATTTTAGGGAAAAGCTCCCTGTCTGCATAAGCAACTAATATTACACCAACTACAATAGAAAGCACTCCGCCGGCAATAGTTATTTTGGGAAATTTAAACGCTTTGTTTAATAAAAAGTTATAAGAATTTTGCATTGTATCCAAAATATTGAATTTTTTCTTTCCATCAATGCTCTTTTCAATTTTTATTCCTTTTTTAATTAAGGTAAAGCATAAATATGGAACAAGCAGCGCAGAAACGAGAATTGAAGCTCCAAGTGCAATAGCAACTGACATTGGGAAACTGCCAATAAAATCTTTTCCAACGCCACTCATAACAAACATAATTGGAGTGAAACAGGAAAGAATTGCAAGTGTTGCTGTAAAAACTGGCAGGAATAATTCTTTCACACTGCTTATTGCGGCTTCGTAAGGTTTAATTTTATGGTCTAATTTTTCTACGTAGCTATCTATTATAACAATGGAATTATCCACCACCATTCCCAGCACCGCAATTAATGCTGCAAGTGTAACAGTATCAAGTTGCATTCCAATCATATACATTACTCCGATTGAAATTAGTA
>DAIOVK010000620.1:0-2058 GCA_036759045.1 Kapaibacterium sp. (SeqCode)
TGCAAACCGTTTGGGGAGGAATCATCAGTCCATAGTCAATTCCGGTAATATCAACACCAATTTTTTCCGGAACGTATTTGATTTCTCTTCTGATAAATTTACCTGATTTGGAAAGTATATTTAGAACTGCGATAGCAGAATCTCCGGGATTTTTAATATCAATAGAGAAATTGTAAGTAGTATCACCAATTTTAAAGTCAGTATCACCGTTCCAATGATAATTTGCAGATTCAGAATCTCTGAAAATGACACTGAAAATACCGGCGCAGGTAGTATCTTCTTGTAAATCTATAGCTTTAACTTTTCCAACAATATCGCCGCAATCAATATTATCAACAACGAAAATAGAGTCGTTGCAATCATCAGCGTAGTTAATGCCAATTGGGTAGCCATAAGCAAAACCGTCTTTATAAGCATCCCAGTTCCCATAAGCGTAACCTGCAAACCTTGCACTTTTATCGGTAGCTTCCAAATAGTGGTTTCCGGATGCAATATTTTGGACTAAATAGCTGTATGGAGTTCCAAGAATTGGTTTAATAGCAGTTCCAAACCTTGAAGTGATAGATTGATTGTCATAAACAATTTTGCTAGCGTCTTCAGTTCTAAAAGTAAGATATAAAAAGTTATCCATAGCAGCAGGTACTCTAAAGGAAGCAAAACTGCACCATCTTTCGATTGGAGTAATTGCAAACATCATACCTTGACCGTTTCTGCTTGGGTTTTGTGGCTCTTCGTTTAGTCCGGGTTTGGGATTGGGAAGATTAAGTACCCAGGATTTTCCATACTGACCGACTAAAACCTTGTTATTTGATTTATAATACGCAGCAACTTCCTGATTTAAAATATCAAACCATTGCCCTTTTTTAAGAACTGGACTAATCTGCATTAAACTTGAGCCGTCTTGTCGCATCTGGTAAATAATAGTATTATCTTTTGTAGCAACAAAACGAATAATATCACCAATATCATCAGCTACCAAATAGTGTACGGTTCTATCCAAATATTTTAGAGGTGCAGAAACGTATTTTTTCCCGAGAAGCTCAACAGGCCACATCATATCAACAAGCATATTTCTAACGAAATCTGCTTTAAGACCATACATTGTGCCAGTATATTTTGGGAAACAACCTTTAGTATGTCCGGATATCACAGCAATTGGTTTAGAAGCAATGATTTGTGTACCAGACAAATCAGTTGCCCAATCCTGATTTAGAGCGGGAAAAATTTTCGATTTAATTGAAAAAGTTTGCCCTTTGTTTAAATTAACGCGACCTATTTGTCCGGGTTTAATTCCTTTTTCAGTTTCAACCGTTGGTAAGTATTGGATTTGAGTATTATCTTCAGTAGCACAAATTGTAATTTGTCCGGGTTTATATTCAAAATCGCCCGCATGCATTTTTACATAATCCTGATACATATTTAGAGTAAAATACTCTTTACCAAGCCATTCAACAGGAATAACCCTATATGCTTCACCAGACCATTTATATGCAATAAAAACGCCAACAGTAATTGGGTCATCTGCAAAAATGTGTATTCCAAAATTCTTTACAACTTCACTTTCCTTATTTTCTAAGTTATCAGGCAAACTGACTATTGTAATATCATTTTTTCTGATAGATACTGTTTGAGGTTGTAAATTGCCATCTAATGCTTCAATTGTTGCTTTTGTATCAACTTTTGATGATAGCCACAATTCAATAGGGTAAATACCCCATCGGACGTACTCATCTGAACTCTTCATGCAATGAGGCATTCCGAACCAATATTCCTTTCCTTCTGCTATTTCACTTCCAGAAAACTGGGCTAAACCTGTTATCGTTGATGATAGAAAAAGGAGACCGAATATTAGTATATTATGTAAGTTACTTTTTTTCATTAGTGTTCTCCGAAATTTATAATTAATATTTCATATTATATTCATTTTAATCTATAATTTACAAAATTTCTATAAAAAAACAAAGAATTTTTTTATTAAAAAATTATGCCACATTTATTTCATCACATAAATAAACGTCTTGAATTGTATTTAATAGTTTAATACCATCTTGAATTGGG
>DAIOVK010000621.1:0-2057 GCA_036759045.1 Kapaibacterium sp. (SeqCode)
TAACTTCGCTATATTTCTTCTGGACATATATATAGCAATTTTTACCTCCATCTTCACATTTACATTGAGAACCAATTTTACCATTCCACTTTAAACTACCTCCTTTTCCAATAACTATTGTAGTTGTTGTGGCTGAATATAATTCGGGGACAATAAAGATAAACGCAAGTAGCGCGGCGATTAGAAATAAGTTCTTTTTCATGTCTAAAAAAACTCCTATTTTTGTAAAACATTATTTAGTTAATGGCATCCTCCGCTTTTCAAAGTCGGAAAACTCTTGGCGGAGGATGTTTTTTTTTATAATTATATCTTGCCTTATCGCTTAACTTTGTTTATTTTATTTTTCATTTAGGATAAGGTGCTAAACAAAAGCCAAAATTCACTCAATTAAGCCAAGATATTTTTTTCTATTTTTAAATCTTTTATACTGCAAACATAACTTAATACTTTTTTTTATAATATGCAAGCAAAATTTTATTTTTTTTTTTTTGAGAAATATGTTTGTGGAAATATATCTGAAAAGGAATATATCCTAACTTTATTACTGCTCACTAAATTAGAATTGCAGTGAGTTTTTTAGTATGAGTAAAGTAAAAGGTTTAACAAAATTTTTTCCTTCCAGTCATACTATCAACAAGTTGATAGCATGACATCTAATTTTCTTGTCATGCAATCAGCTTGCTGTTCGTTTGACTTTTTTCTTTATCCCTATCGGGACAAATCTAACATTTTTAACTCTTTCCCAAGTTTAACTTGGGAAGGAGTAGTAAAGTATTTATTTTAAATTTATTATTAAATCACAGTTCGGAAAATTTTGTATTTTTAAAAAATATTTGTAAATTATTTTTTTTTTAAATTTATTAAAAAAATATGAAAAAAACAATTGGATTAGTTGTAACAATTATAATTGTAATCGGCTTAGTTTTATTAAAGCTGTTCGTGATTGACAAGCACGATATTACAACTGCAAAAGCTAAGACGGCAGCAGTAATACCAACGGATTGCTATATAGTCAAAGATAGTTCAGTTGAATTTAAAATCTCTACAGTCGGAATACTAAAACCCAAAGAAACTTCTAATATCGTTAGTGAAATAAGCAAAAAAATTGTTGCTGTTTATATGAAAGAGGGAAGCGTAGTTTCCAAAGGAACATTGCTTTTCAAACTTGATGACGCTGATTTACAGGCGAATTTAAAAAAATTGAAAATTGAAGAAGCATTAGCCGCAACAACCGAAGCTCGGGAAAAAGTACGTTTGGAAAAAGGTGGAAGCAGCCAACAGCTCTACGATGAAATACTATCGAAACTCAATAGTATTAAAGCTGAAATTGAATTAATAAAAGTTGCGATTGAAAAAACTGAGATTGTTGCTCCTTTTTCAGGAAAAGTTGGGTTTAGAAATGTTAGTTTAGGCAGTTATGTATCTCCAAATACTTTATTAACCACAATAAATGATATTAGCCAAGTTAAAATTGATTTTGCTATTCCGGAGATGTATTCTAATAGTGTTAAAATTGGACAGGAGGTCGAGTTTACTACTGATTATTCTGTCGAAAAATTTAAAGCAAAAATTTATGCGATTGAGCCAAATGTCGATTTAAAAACAAGAACTCTTCTTCTTAGAGCTATTTGCGAAAACAATGAACATAAATTAGTTTCCGGTTCTTCAATTAAAGTAAATATTACAATTGAAGAAAATGAACATTCAATTTTTATCCCAAGCGAAGCGCTTGTTCCCACTATGAAGGGATACTTATGTTACTTATTTAAAGATGGTAAAGCTCAATCCGTTCCGTTAAAAACAGGAAACAGAAATCAACATTCTGTCCAGATTATTGAAGGTCTATCTGTCGGAGATACTGTAATTACTACAAATCTTCTTAAATTAAAAAAAGGTGCTGATGTAAGCATTGCAAGTATTTATTAATTGTTAATTGTTAATTGTCTGTCATTCCAAACCATCTGATAAAAGAAGACTTTTATTGAAATAGTGATGACAAAATTTTAAGCGTCATTCCGAAATAGTGCTTTTCAGTCATACTATTAGCAAGCTAATAG
>DAIOVK010000622.1:0-2055 GCA_036759045.1 Kapaibacterium sp. (SeqCode)
TATTCCCCTCTTGAGAGAATAAGGTGATGCGTCCTTTAAATCACCTTTCTTATTCCCCTCTTGAGAGGGGCAGGGGTGTGTTCTTTGTCTTTCATATTTAATCAATTCTGTTCAAACTTGTGATTGTAGTGATTAGTAAGGTTCTTATTATAATATAATCATTTTATTCACATAAATCATAGTTTAAAGAATTACTTCTTGTTCCCATATTTATTATATTGGAAAAAGGAAAAAGAACACACCCCTGCCCCTCTCAAGAGGGGAATAAGAATGGTATGTTAAAAAACTGTTGATTAGTGACTATTAGAAAGATTTTTAAAGATGGATTCTGACATTCGTCAGAATGACAACTTTCGTATTTATTTCCGTTCCCAAGTGCAACTTGGGAAAGAGAAGAACGAATCAACAAATCAACTCTAATAGTATCTTCCCATTTTGATACTGGTGTCGAGAGTGCCATCGTTGGTTTGAATTACTTTTGTTCCTGCTTCAAACATACGTTGTAGTTCAATCATCTTGACCATTTCGTCAACAATATTAACATTTGAATTTTCAAGCCATCCTTGGCGTAACGTAATTTGTTCGGGCGTCAGAATTTCTATATCCGTATCCTCGCGAACTATGAAATCTGAATTTGAAATATTTTCAAGCGTTTGCAAATTGCTCGGTTTCGCAATTTCAACTGTTCCGATGTAAGTTTCATTGGTAAAGCACTCACCGTTTTCATTGATTTTCAGGTTAAGTGCATTTGCATCAGTATAATCTAATTGCTCCTGATTAAAATCTTTATAAACGTTTAAAATACCGTCGTTTCCGAGTAAATATTTACCATCCATAGTAACTATGTTGCCGTCCTTGTCCAATTTAAAATTACCTCTTCGCGTAAGGTAATTATTGCCATCTTCATCCTGAAGCACAAAGAATCCGTTCTCGGTGTCGATTGCTATGTCAAGCGGATTATCAGTTTTTTGCATAGCACCAGCTGAAAAATCAGTATATGAGCCAACTGGTGGGTCGTTTTGCTCAGCATCGCCGGGAACATTGTAAAAGTTAGCACGGGCGTCAATAAGATTCCTTTCGAAAACGGACTGCCTTTTGAAACCAGTAGTCCCGGCATTTGCAATATTATTTGCAATAGACTCAAGTCGCGTTTGCTGTGGTAACATTCCCATTGCAGCAGTATATAGTTCTTTAAGCATACGAACCTCCCCGATTTGGTTTTGCATTGATGGAAGCCGCTTCCTTGCGGAAAGTAAAATCTGCAATATCTGAAACCATCGTCATAATGTTGCTTGGGATTCCTTCCAAATTATTCAGATAAGAGATTTTACTCATCAATTTGTCATCCTTGTAGAAAGACACGCCAATGTTTAGTGAATCCTTCAAAAGATGCTCAGCTATGCTGCTAAATCCTTTAGAGTGCATCGGGCTGGCATCCTGCGTGTCTTGTTTGTATGTTTGAGCTATATGTTCTAAATTTTTGTCCATTTTTCACCTTTTCAATTTCTCTTTTACAATGAATATGCCATTAGATTCTTTTATTTTGACAAATATAATCAAGTAACATTTTAATACTATATATTATAATTACTTACAATGATTTTACCAATTGATTTTTGGAGGATATTAGCAGGGAAAAAAGGAAAATTGTTGATGATATTTAGACAATGGTGAATATTATGCAGCAAAGTTGAATAATGAAAATATAATTATTGACTCAAATTTCAGAGCTCTCTATTAATTGAAGTTTTTTATTTTGTATACTTGTCATTTCGAATCCCCTGATAAAGCAAGAACTTCATTTAAATGGAGATGACATTATTCTTATCAAATTTTTGTGTGAAAGAAAATGTAAAATAAGGTAATAAGGTTTATTAATTTTTGGTGCTTATTTGCTACTAAGGTTTTCAAAAAAAATAAGGTTTTAAATTTTTTAGTTAAAATTATTCTTTAAAAAAAAAAATGAAAACCTTATTTTTATAATAAACCTTAGTAGAAAAATAATAACCTAATGAAAAAAACCTTATTAGCTTATTTTATATAGACTTAATAGAT
>DAIOVK010000623.1:0-2054 GCA_036759045.1 Kapaibacterium sp. (SeqCode)
AAAGAACACACCCCTTTGTCCCCTCTCAAGAGGGGAATTAGAATTGTGGTATAAATAAAAGAAAGTCCCAACCCAAATAACTGGAGTATGTAAAATTTTATTGAAATCACTTTATATTTTAATGAAATGAAAAGAGAAATAATACCATATAGCCCTAAATTAAAAGAATATGCAAGGAACTTACGAAACAATAGCACTTTATCTGAAGCTATTCTTTGGAGATATTTAAAAGGAAAACAATTAGGGTATGATTTTCATCGTCAAAAGCCAATTGATAATTATATTGTTGATTTTTATTGCAATGAACTAAAACTTGCAATTGAAATTGATGGAATAACTCATAATTTTAAAATGGAAAAAGATAAAAAAAGGCAACTAAAAATAGAAAGTTTTGGAATAAATTTTCTTAGATTTACAGAACAAGAAATTCGTAACAATATTGATGGAGTAATTAGTGTTATAGAAAATTGGATAATAACACATCCATTTGTCAGCTCTCAAGAGGTGAATGCGTAAGGTAAGATAGTAATTATGAAGAAAAAAGAACACACCCCTTTGTCCCCTCTCAAGAGGGGAATGTTTAAGGTGAGATAGTAATTATGAAGAAAAAAGAACACACCCCTTTGTCCCCTCTCAAGAGGGGAATGTTTAAGGTGAGTTATTATAATATTGGCTGTAAGGTAAATTACGCCGAAATTTCAAGTATAGTTCAGGAATTTATAGACAATGGTGCTGAACTTGTTGCGTTTGGTGAAGAGTGCGATTTAATTTTAATTAACACCTGCACTGTAACTCATCTTGCTGATTCCGATTGCAGAAATATAATCCGCCGCACAAAACGAAATGTTCCCAATGCAAAAATTGCTGTAATGGGCTGCTATGCTCAAATGCAACCGAATAAAATATCTGAAATAGAAGGTGTGGATTATATTTTTGGTAATAAGGAAAAATTTGAAATTCTTAATTTAATCCGGAATGATATTGAAAAGATAAAGTTAGAAAGTAAAAACGAAACTAAAATATATGTATCGGATTTAGAAAACTCTCCATTTTATTCTGCATTTTCTGCTGAAAATGGCAGCCGTACCCGCATTGTTTTTAAAATTCAAGACGGTTGCGATTATTACTGCTCATATTGCACTGTTGCAGCGGCTCGTGGACCAAGCCGTTCAATGGCTCCAGAGCAAATAAAAAATACTATTTATTCAATTCAAAATAAAGGATATAAGGAAATTGTCCTTTCCGGTATTAATCTCGGTGATTACAAAACAAGCGATGGTAATCGTTTTATTGATGTTTTAAAAATGATTGATGAACTTGATGTTAATCTTCGCTTCCGAATATCATCAATAGAACCAAACTTATTAAATGAAGATATAATAAAATTAGTAAGCAATTCTAAGAAAATTTGTCCTCATTTCCATATACCTCTGCAAAGCGGCTCAGATGAAATTTTAAAAAAGATGCGGAGAAGATATTCAAAATCACTTTTTGAAAACAGAATTGAACAGATTAAAAAGTACATACCAGATTGCTGCATTGGAATTGATGTGATTACTGGTTTCCCATCTGAAACGGAAGCAAACTTTGATGAAACTTATTCACTTTTAAGTACTCTTCCAATTTCATATCTTCATACTTTTACATATTCTGAAAGAAGCTCGACCGATGCTATAAATATCAATCCTAAAGTTCCACATCAGGAAAAGAAAAGACGCACGTTATTGCTAAGAGAACTTTCGGAAAAAAAGAAATTAGAATTTTATCAAACTCAAATCGGCAAAATAAAGGAAATAATTCCAGAAAATTTTGATAAAAAAACAAAACTATATAAGGGTTGGTCTGAAAACTACGTTCACACTGCGTTTTTTGGGAATAATGAATTAAACAATCTCTTTGTGCAAGTAAAACTTAATAATATTCAGAATGATTTTGTAATTGGTGAAAAACTGATATAGGGAGTTTTGTAGAGATGACATTCTGAGCGTCAGCGAAGAATCTCAAGAAAAGCTGTCGGCTATCAGCAGTCAGCTGTCGGCTATCAGCAGTCAGCT
>DAIOVK010000624.1:0-2052 GCA_036759045.1 Kapaibacterium sp. (SeqCode)
AACTATTTTTTAAGATGGATTCTGACATTCGTCAGAATGACACATTTTGTCATCTTCATTTAAATTAAGCACTTGCTTTATCTTGGGGTTCAAAATGACATCTTTTAGGGAAAAATTGTGAAATTATACTTTTTAAGACAAATCTCATAACTCCTTTATTTGCGTTATTGGGTCAAGAGTTCTAAGGTTATGTTTAATAAATAATGCACAATTTCAAATAAAAAAATCTAAACAGAATTCAACTTTCGTCTCCTCCTGTTTAGATTTAAAAATAATTGATAAATCAATTGTAACTATTCAGCAGCTTTTTCTTCTTGTTTAGCTTTAGCAGCTTCGCGTTTTTTTCGAAGGTCTTTTCTTCTTCTGTAGCGTGCTAAAACAGTAACTTTGTGTTTTTCAACTTCACTTGCAATTTCTTCCTCAGTTTTACCTTTGAATTGCAAAGTTCTTTTTAAGAGAATGCCTTCATAGCTTAAAAGGCTGCGAACTACATCAGACGGTTGCGCACCGACATTGAGCCAGTAAATAGCTCTGTCCGGATTGATATTGATAGTAGTTGGTGAGGTATTGGGATTATAATAGCCCAATCTTTCGATAAAATCACTATCGCGTTTTTTTCTGCTGTCCACTGCGACAACATCATAAACTGGATAATGTGCTTTACCCTTTCTTCTTAAACGTAGTTTTACCATTTTAAAACCTAAATTATAATAATAAATTAATTACCAAAACTTGCAGGCAGACCGAACTGTTTCAAAACTCGGGATTTCCCGCCTCTTGCAACAGTTTTCATCATCTTCTGCATCTCTTCGAATTGCTTGAGTAAACGGTTAACGTCCTGGACAGTAGTTCCGCTTCCGTTAGCAATTCTTTTTCTTCTTGAACCATTAAGAATTTTGGGATTATTCCTTTCCTGCCTGGTCATTGATAAGATAATAGCTTCGACACGGTTAAACGCATTATCATCAATGTTGACATTTTTCATTGCCTTATCCATTCCGGGGATAAAACCAAGCAAGTCGCGAAGCGACCCCATCTTCTTTATAGTTCGGAGCTGGTCTAGAAAATCTTCGAAAGTAAATTGGTTTTTGCGAAGCTTTTCTTCTATTTTTTCTGCTTCTTTGGCGTCAATTTCCATCTCAGCTTTTTCAACGAGAGTTAAAATATCGCCCATTCCAAGAATACGCGATGCTATTCTCTCCGGATGAAATGGTTCGAGAGCATCAATTTTTTCGCCAACGCCTATATATTTAATTGGCTTTCCGACTACTGACAGCACCGAAAGAGCAGCACCACCACGAGTATCGCCGTCAAGCTTTGTTAATACAATTCCTGTTAAATTTAATTTTTCGTGAAATGCCCTAGCTGTTGTTACAGCATCTTGTCCAATCATAGCATCACAAACGAAAAGAGTTTCTGTAGGATTTACAGCATCGCTGATATCAGCGACTTCTTTCATCATCATTTCGTCAATTGTTAAACGACCAGCTGTGTCAATGATTACTATATCACGGGCAAATTTTTTAGAATATGCTAATGCGTCTTTCGCTATTTGAACAGCATCTTTGCCTTCACCGGTATAGACTGGAATAGCTATAGATTTGCCAAGTGTTTGCAACTGGTCAATAGCAGCAGGACGATGGACGTCGCAAGCAACAAGTAGCGGCTGACGTCCTTTTTTTCTTAAACTCTTAGCTAATTTCGCTGTAAATGTTGTTTTACCCGAACCTTGAAGACCGGCAACTAATATAACTGTTGGAGGATGAGAGGAAAATGTCAGTTCACTTACTTTATTTCCCATAATCTCAACGAGTTCATCGTGAACTAATTTCACAATTAGCTGTTCCGGCAGTAATCTTCCTTTTACTTCCTTACCTACTGCCTTTTGCTTAACATTTTCAACGAACTTCTTAGTAACTTGTAAATTAACATCGGCTTCGAGTAAAGCACGTCTTATTTCAACGAGTGCCTCCTCTACGTTTTCTTCTGTTATTTTAGTTTGCCCTCTAAGTCGCTTTAGCGCTGATTCTAATTTTTCCTGTAAATTTTCAA
>DAIOVK010000625.1:0-2042 GCA_036759045.1 Kapaibacterium sp. (SeqCode)
ATTTTATATAGACTTAATAGATATAGTATTGAAATATTTTGTAGCGATGTCATTTCGAACCCCAAAATGAAGTAAGAACTTTATTTAAATGGAGATGACATAGTAAATTGATGTCATCTCCATTTAAATAAAGGGCTTCCTTTATCTTGGAGTTGCCAAAGACATCTTTGTCTGTCATTCTGGCGTATGCCCTAATCCATCTTGCTTTTTAGTCATTGGTCATTAGTTGTTAGTAAAAATACTAATGACTAATAACCAATGACTAATGACCTATAAAATCTAATTTTAAGATGGATTCTGATATTCGTCAGAATGACGCATTTAGTTATGTCATCTCCATTTAAATAAAGGGCTTCCTTTATCTGGGGGTTCGGAATGACAATTTTTAGAACACTCGTATTTTTTGCAAATGCTTCCTATTTTATATCATAAGAAAGAAGCACTTGACTATCGCAATGTAAAAATCCATTATACCAGTCATACTCTTCAATTTTAACTATACCAACGCCGGGTGATAAATAATAATCCATATATACTTCCAAATATTCTTCTTTATATAGTGGAAATCTATAATGATAACAAATAAATTTCCCAGCGGGAACAGTTACCTCTTCGTTAATTGAAATGACTTTAACTAATATATCAGAATAATTGTATTCTTGACCTGCAACTGCAGGATATTTGTAAAATAAGGTGGGATTTCCATTAGCAGATGAATCATCATTTATTATAGCCCAAAGACCGGATTCATTATTTTGCATAAGGGTGCAACCATATAAATACCACTTTTCATTGTTTAAAATAGTGTCCATCATTATTTGATAAGTATATGTTGTATCAAATCCATTATTCAAGGTCTTTTGATAAACCCATTTATTGCCAATAGCTAACGGAAAAATTTCGTCATTATGCTTAGATGGTGAATTGCTTTCGCTACAAGCCGATATTAAACATATTACAACAAAAATACTGAAAATTATGCTTTTCATTTTAGCTCCTTTTGCATTTTAAAAAAGCAATTTAATAAAAAATGAATAATTACAAGAAATATTTTGAGTGATTTTTTGTATTTCCATTTTAAAGTCATACGAGCAACAAGTTGTTCGCATGACTTTTAGGTAAATATAGTTATCCGATGACTTCAAGTAATCAGATAATAGAAATTATTGTATGAAATAGTTAAATTTAGCAATAACTGGAGTAAATGATTATCAGGTTTTCCTAATGATATAATAATCTAATCAAAATTAAGTTGTGAATTATAAAGTTTTTTCTAAATATTTGTTTAAATTATCAGCTCCTTTACAAGAATTATTATTAAAAAAAAAGAAAATATGTTTATTTTAGTTAGATTTATCAGTAAAAATAATTCTGAAATGTATTTCTAAGTTGTCAGAAATTGATTTCACTCTGTCAGAAACTGATTTCACTCTGTCAGAAACTGATTTCACTCTGTCAGAAACTGATTCCACACTGTCAGAAACTGATTCCACACTGTCAGAAACTGATTTCACTTCGCCAGAAGATGATTTCACACTGCCAGAAATTGATTTCACACTGCCAGAAACTGATTTCACTTCACCAGAAGAACATTTCATTCTGCCAGAAACTCTTTTTTGTCTGAAAAATGATGTTAACATTTCTCTAAACAGTGATTTCGTCAATATATTTTATGAATATTATCAATATAATTTATATGAAATTGGCTAATAAGGTTTGGCTTCAGTTTTGAACATCTTTCTACTAAGGTTAATAAATGGAAATAAGGTCTTATACTTATTTTTAAATAAGTATTTTTTTAGAAACCTTATCTTTATTTATTAACTTTAACAGAAAATAAACATCAATTTTCATTTAACCTTATTAGCTTATTTTTCTTATCAAGAGGGAAAAAATTCTTCTTCCCAAGTTGAACTAAAAAATGTAGAGACACAGCATGCTGTGTCTCTACCAAAATTAAAGAACCGATAGCTGACAGCCGGTAGCTAACAGCCGATAGCTGACAGCCGATAGCTGACAGCCGACATCTAAATTTCTAAAAT
>DAIOVK010000626.1:0-2039 GCA_036759045.1 Kapaibacterium sp. (SeqCode)
GCCATTCTGTAAATAATAAAAACGATAACGTGAACAATATCAATATGCTTTTGAGACCATTTAAGTACTTCAGGCATATATTGAAGGGTTTCAGGATAGACAGTGGCGTTAAAAGAGCAGGAAATTCCACCTTGACTGGCAAGCATTTCAGCAAGCTGTAAACGAAGTTCATTTAGTTCCAATTCGTTTTTTCCTTTCCACCCGGGTCGATCTTGGAAACTGTCAATATGAAAAGTAAAACCACATACTCCCGCTTTTTTCAATTCAGTTAATAATTCATTTGTAAGTAAAGCACCATTAGAGTTGATTATTGGCTTCCATCCTTTTGCTCTAACCATTTTCACAATTTCAACAATTTGAGGATGAGCTAATGGTTCACCTCCGGCAATAGAAACACCATCAGTTTTTCGATATTTTTCAAAGACGTCTAATTCTCTTTGAATTAGTTCTAATGGCTTATGAGAATTTTTTCGGTTTTCTCTGTAGCAACCATCACAATGTAGATTACACTTGCTTGTTGGTTCTAGCCAAGAAATGGCATTGTCTGCAAAATTCCAAGGTAAACGATATAACGTTTGAGGGCTGATTTTTTCCATAATTACTCTTAAATTTTTGGAAAATTATTATTATTTTTTACAAATATAACTATATTTTATTTTTTTTCATTATTTTTTTTCATTATTTTTTTGATAAAAAAATTGTATGCTTTTTTTATAGTAGTATTTTTTATAATTTTGCAATTATTTTTTTTGAATATAATTAATTGGATATGAAATATTTAAATCTAAAAATTAAAAGTAGAATTAACTTTTGCCTGATTTTATTTTTCTTGCTAACATTAATAACTAACAGCTATTCTCAAATTGACTATTTTAATATTACAGGTGCAAAAAAAGGAGAAATTGATACAACTGCTTTTGAAGTATCACAGCGCTTAGTCAAACAATCTGCGGGATTACTTGAGCAGGAAATCAATCCGGACGAGTATATTTTAGGTCCTAATGATGTTTTGACTATTTCAATTTTATCTGCACGTCCAAAAGTATTTGATGCTGTAGTATCTCCGGACGGAATAATAGTTATTCCCGGCGCTGGTTCAGTTGATTTAAAAAATAATTCTTTAACCGAAGCAAGAGAAAAAATCAAAAATTTAATACGAAAATATTTGAAATTAGATGACTGCTACGTTAGTTTAAGTAAAATGCGTGAGTTTAAAGTTATTGTTAGTGGTGCAGTAAGAAAACCGTCTATAGTTCCTGCGACTGCAGTTGACAGAGTATCAGAAATAATAGAAAAAGCCGGTGGCTTTGCTGAAAATGCTTCAATCCGCTCAATTAAAATAATTAGAAAAGATAGTAAAGAAGCATTATTTGCAGATATGCTTCGTTTCTTTGTTTTAGCTGATAAAAATGCAAATCCAAATGTATTGGGTGGCGACCATATCTTAGTGTTTCCTAAAATGGAGACAGAAAAAATCGAATTATACGGAGAAGTCCCTCAAAAAGGTGCTTTTGAATATTCTCCGGGTGATTCTCTTTCTACATTACTAAAATTTGGCTATGGCTTCTTAGAATCTTCTTATTTAGATTCTGTAGAATTTGCAAGATTTACAAAAGATGGAAAATTTGTAAACAGGTCTTTCATTGATTTACGAGAATGGCGTGATAAACTTTATTCAGAAACAAAACTTCCTAACGATTTCCCTTTGCAATCCGGAGATAGAATTTATATTCGTAAGATACCCGATTGGAAAAAGGATTACTATGTTGCAATTTATGGTGAAGTAAAATTTCCCGGACTGTATGCTATTAACGAAAACGAAGTAAGATTAAGCACAGTCCTTGATTGGGCTGGCGGCTTTAAAAAAGATGCAGGAATTGAAAGTGCTGTTTTAGTAAGACAAAAAGAACTTGAAATTGAAGACAAAGAAATGGAGCGATTGAGAAGAATTCCTATGTCTGAAATGTCTCAGAACGAAAGGCGTTATTTTGAAGCTCGTGTTGCTGAGCAGCGTGGCGTTATGGCTATTAATTTCAAGC
>DAIOVK010000627.1:0-2016 GCA_036759045.1 Kapaibacterium sp. (SeqCode)
AATAAGTCTTTTAACGAATTACTACATTAGCTAATAATCACAATTTTTAAATATATTAAAGCCGAGATTTTACTAATTAATCAGTGATTTTATTTATAAAATTGAAATTATTAAAAAAAAATAATGAAAAAAAAATGAAAATTGAATTTTTCTATTATTTTCTTGTTACATTTTTTATTAAATTGTGTTTTCAATAAAGTAAAAAGCATTATATTAAATGCAAATTAAATGCGAAAATATATTTAAAGAATAAATAACAATAAATAAATAAATTAAGGTAAAAAATGAAAAATAAAATCCTATTAACAACAGTATTTTTTTTAATTCTTTTTTTGTTTTTATCACCTGTATTAAAAGCAAATTATGATTTAGAAGAAATAAAGAAGAATTTGCCGAAGATGCTCGGTGCAAATAATCTGGGAAGAGATTTCTATATAACATTTCACCCTTGCTGGGAGACTGAAAATGCTAAGAATGATTTAAGAATTTATATTTCTTCCGGTGTCGAAACAAATGTAACCTTAGAGATTGAAGGGAAAAGCATTAAGCAAATGAAAAAGACAATTGCTAATGACATTATTGAATTTAAGCTAAATCCTGCTGAGGGCCAATGCTATCAAAAAGATGACGGAGTGCCACCGGAAAAAGAAAGAGTATATCAGGGCTATGCTATCCACATATATTCTGACGACCCAATTATTTGCTACGGTGTTACACGTTACCAATATACAAGTGACGGTTTCTTAGCTCTACCAGTTCAGGCATTAGGAAAAGAATATCTTGTTGCTTCTTATGCCGACCCAACAACAAATCAATTTCAATGGCTACCAAGCTATACAAGTGTTGTTGCCGCTTATGATAATACAAAAGTCCGTTTTATTCTAGGTGGAACTGAAACAACAGTAACTCCCGGCGGGATGAAACCTGGTCAGTTTAGAGAGTATTCAATGAACCGTGGAGACGTTTTGCTTATTCCCGGTTTTGGTGCTTTTGCTGATTTGTCTGGCAGTCGGGTTATAGCTTCAAGACCAGTTGGAGTTATATCAGGAAATTTCTGTGCATACATACCAAGCGATAAAGGTTATTGCGATTTTATTATAGAAATGGAATTACCGACAAACACCTGGGGTAGAGATTATTTTGTAACCAGAATGAAAAACAGGAAAAAGAATTCTATTATAAAAGTATTTTCAAAAGAACCAGATACAAAGATTTATAGAGATGGAAGACAAATAGCAATTATTCCAAATGTTGGTGGAGTGCTGGGACTTGGTTATTTAGAAATGCGTCCCGACGATGGCGACCCAAGAAGTGTTGTTATTTCTGGCGATAAACCAATAAACGTTACTCAGTTTAATCCGGGACAGGAAGATGATGGAGTAACAAGCGACCCATTCCAACTTGTTCTTACTCCACTTGAACAATTCCAAAAGGAAATTATTTTCAATACTCCCGGAATTCGAGGTGGATTTGGCTTCCCACTGAATTATGTTAATATCGTTTATGAGGCAGAGCCAAATGGTAGTATGCCAGACGATTTACAGCTTGGAACAGTTTTGGGCAGTGAAGTAGTATGGAGAAATGTTAATACAATAGACGCAAATCCGGGCGACCCATTTGTCTATGAAGTAAATGGTAAAAAATATAACGGAAAGATGGTTCAGCTTGACGGAGACGGAGTTTATCGTTTAAGAGCAAATAAACCATTTTGTGCTTATGCTTACGGCTTCTCTGATTATGATTCTTATGGCTTTCCAACAAGTGTTGCACTCGGCGATTTAACTAAACCCGATACTGTTTGCCCTTATCCTACATGGACAATGGATTGTACCGGAACAATTACTGATGGTAATGTTATTGATTTGCCAAATGATGAAGAGTATAGGTCTAATCTTTCAATTATCTATTACCATAAAGAGCTAAGTAATAATTTTAATTTTTCTTATACTACTTTTATGCCGGGTGAAAGTAAAGAAACCACTTGGAAAGCAAATGTAATTGACCCAACAAAAGATG
>DAIOVK010000628.1:0-2008 GCA_036759045.1 Kapaibacterium sp. (SeqCode)
CAATATCAGTTGGTGTTTTTGTAGCTTATATGTGGTCTGGTGAAGCATATAGAGTAATTCCAGTTGAATGGCTCGGAAAGGAATATTTTACTCTGAATATGTTTCAGGATTACGTAAAAATGCATTCCGGCAATATGGAATATAAACCCGGACAAATCACAATATGTGCAACTGAAAACAATACTGAAGTCCAGTATATTCCAACAGTTGAAACAGAAAAAGGAATTAAACCCGGACAAATAGGTAGAGTATCTTTAAATAAAGGACAAACCTTTGCTATAAAAACAAAAATTTTCCCAGCTCTTAATCAGGATTGGGCAACAGATATGTCTGGCACTCAGATTATTGCATCTAAGCCAGTAGCTGTTATTTCCGGACATACAAAAGGATGTTTCCCCAAATATACTGGTACTATGTTTGGAATCAAGGCTGATTTTGTTCGCAATATGCTTGTTGATATGATGTGGCCTGTTGAACTTCTTGGCAAAGAATATGTTTCCGCGCCAATAAAATATTTAGACAGATACGTCTATCATCTCGTTGCCGATGATAAAGGTGATATTATTCGTTTTGTTGCTACTAAAGACAATACTATTATTTATCAAATGCGTCAGGACGGCTCAAGTTTAATGCAGATTAGCCCAGTGCTAAAAAAAGGACAATGGTTTGATATTTTAAATCAGGAAGTTGCTGCATACTATAAATCTAATAATAAAGTATTAGTTGGTCAGTATGGAAAATCTTGGATATCAAACGTACCTCCAGTTCTCACAAAACCCGGAGACGACCCACAAAATCCAAGCAGAAACGGGCAAGGTATGATGTTTGCTCTTTCTCCAATTGAAAGATGGTGCAGTTTTGCTTCATTTAGAGTACCTGCTAATATGGATAACTTTTTATATCTTACTTTTAGAACTGATGATGCTAACAAAATTGTTTATGACAATCAGTCTATTACTTCAAGATTTGGTAATGCAATAAAACCAATTAATGGCACTCCTTTTAGCTATTTAGTCCAAAATATTGCTTCTGGCAACCATTACTTAGAAGCTACCGATAAAAATGCAAGATTTGCTGGTTACGCTTATGGGAACTGGGATGGTTCTAAAGACGGTTTTGCTTATGGCTATCCGATTGGCATAAACTACGCTGATGATTGCAACGATTCAATTTTTGTAGTTGATAATATTGATTGCGGCAATATTGAAGGTGTTGTTAAAGCTGTTGATTTACAAGAAGATACTACCTGCGCCGGTATCTTTAGCGTCATTTTCAGAGATTCTGAATCTGCAAATTATCATTTTAATAAAGATGAAGACTTTGAAATCGGAGATACTACATATAATTTCACAATTGATATTATCAATCCCGGCGATTCTGCTCTCGCAGTTTTAAATATTTTATCTAAATCAGGTAAATTTATCAGAAGAGAAATCAAATACGTCCCAGAAAAAATTGGTGTAGATATTACTGGAATTGACTACGGGCTTATGATTCCACCTCAAACGATTTGCAAAAACTTCGTTATTAAAAATCCCGGCACCGCTCCGATGACCGTCCACAATATTTACTTAAAATTCGGAAGAAGTGAATTTACTATTAATGCTCAGGTTCCTTTCACTCTCCAGCCGAACGAAGAAAAGATTATTGAAGTTTGCGCCAATGCTACTCAGGTTACTAACCAGGCAGTCAGAGATTCTGTAGTTGCTGTTCTTACCTGTTACGAACAAACTTTAGTCGGCTTACAATTCAGAACTGGTGAACCAGTTGTGTATATTTACGATGCCGATTGGGGTAAAGTTCCGATTAACCAGGAAAGAATGAAGAACGTCGAAATAAAGAATACTTCGAATACAGATGTTGATATTTATACTATTGAATGGAACGACAAAGTTCACTTTACAAGAGTTGAACGTTTAAATCTTCCCATTTCAATTCCGGCTGGCGAATCTATTGAATTTTCAGTTTATTACAAACCAGATGTAGCTGATGTCCAGCATACTGAAAG
>DAIOVK010000629.1:0-2002 GCA_036759045.1 Kapaibacterium sp. (SeqCode)
CATAACCCGCGGCAGCGCTGAGTTATTTACTACGATTTCTAACCAGTATTGGATATCAAACTGAAGAGCAATTGGATTATTGATTCCAAGATATACATCAAAATTACCGTTGTTTACAGTTACCTGCTGAACTTCCAGCCAAAGAAGATTTCCAGCGGTTTCCTCATCCCATAATGAGAACTGAATAGAATAGTTTCCATTTAAAGCAATTCCATCAATATCAGTCAATATTCCCTGATAACTGATTTTATGTGGAACCTGTGAAAAGGCGCTTGATATACTAATAAAAATTATTAGTATGGCTAAGGTAATTTGTTTTATCATATTGATACCTATGTAGTTTATTAATAATAATTATTTATTATTTTAATTGTAAATTATTACTTTCAAAATAAATCCCTTTTTCTTTTGGTTGATTGTAAACATCGGGAGTTAAGTATTTACCCTTGTCTTTGTCTGATTTTTCGACCTCAGTTTGAATTCTGTTCTTTTCTGCCCATGGGTCTTTACGAATACCAGTAACTAACCATGATATTTTTAAACCAGCTTTTCCACCAGCAATTTTAAATTTATTATTATGAATTTCATCAGAAATATAAACATTTGCAAAACCACCAATACATGTTAGTTGGTAACGAAAATCCTTATTTAAAGCTTCAAAGTAATCTGGTAAATCAACAACTGCTTCTCCGTTTTCATCTAAGATAACAACGCCGTCATAAATATTCTTCATATCAGGAGATTCAACAAACGAATGGACTAAATATTTGTTTTCAGGGTCTTGTGGGTGGTCTATTTTGAAGGAACCACCTAATTTAGAGAGATTTCCAACTACATCAACATTACCATTAAAGGTAGCTGCCAGTCCTGCATATTGGCAAAATGTAGCTGATGTATAACCAGTTAATGTTGAAAAGTGATAAGCATATAATGCAGAACTTCTGCCACTTTCAACGGTCCAAGAGTTATTTGCATCAATTTTTTTGTATATTTGAAGTGGGAATGCATATCCTGGATTTACAGGGTCATCTGGAGTAAGTTTAACACTACAATCGTCTGTATATGAGCCGGGAGGAAAATGACTTGTTAGTAAACCCTCGGTTTCTGTAGCAAGATATATATTCCTTGTATTGCCATTATATCCGTGCAAAACAAAGTCACTGCCTGTTAAAACAACTTGTGTTGCATCTTCAATACCATTTGTATAATTATCTGACCAAAAACCATAATATTCATTAATAAAACTATAGCCAACATAAGCACCACTATTACTAAATAGTGAATTAGTAGTATATAAACCAGCATTTCCAGCTAAATTAACTGATATACCAGTATTTGGATTATCAGAGGTAAGCCCAAAAAGACCTTGGTCGGCTAATTTAGTTACAATGCCATTGTAACTTAAAGCTTTTACTCCTGAAGTATAAGTACCTAATGCACCTAAATTGCCAATAGCCCCATCTACACCGACCACACCATAATTTGAAGTCCCTAACCGTCCAACATTATTATTTGAAGACAATCCTACAACACAACCGCCAGTGCCACTATTCATAATTGTAAAAGCGTCTGTTTCGCAATTTGGATAACCAAGATAGGGAAAAGTGATACCACCACCACCACCAGTGCTTGAAATAATTATATTATTATCTGATTCCTGAACTGTGATATTAGTTCCGGCAACTATATTTAATTCTCCAGTTAAGCTATTTAAACTTTGGACATAAGGGTCTGTGTCATGTAAATATCCGGCTCCTGCATGATTGCCCCAGCTGTATGCAATTGCACCAAAATTATAAGCATCATTCCAATTCAGTATGTCCACATCTAATATATTAAATGCAACTGAATTAGAAAATATTGGGTCGGTTTCTTCATAAGAAGTAAGATAGCCAGCTTCAGCATGGTTACCCCAATTGAATGCATTATTCCAGTTTGTTTTATCACTCCAAGTAATATCAAATGCATCTGAAGCAACGAAATATGGGTCAGTTTCTTCAAA
>DAIOVK010000630.1:0-1993 GCA_036759045.1 Kapaibacterium sp. (SeqCode)
TACACAGAACATTGCAAATATAATCAATAATACTTTTTTCATATTTTCTCTTTCTTATTATTTAAACTTTTTTTAAAATTATTTCTTTAATTTTTTACTAAACTCTTATTAATCATTTTTTCTCCTTCCCAAGTTGCACTTGGGAAGGAAGCTTTCTATTCAAGATGTGCTTTTCATTTTTTTTGAATAAATAGTTAAAGCATAGCTTTTGTGAAAGTTACATTCCCAAGTTAAACTTGGGAATGAGATACAATATTTCTTACTTATTTCTTTAATTTCTTGCTTGATTCTTCTTTTACTATTTTTTCAGTTAATGGAAGATAGCCGTCTTTTACAACAACTTCCTGACCTTCGAAGCTATAAATAAATTTAATAAATTCCTGAAGAAGCGGGTCAAGTGCTTCGTTTGGTTTTTTATTTACATAAATATATAAGTATCTGCTTAATGGATATTTGCCCGATAGAACGTTGCTATAATTTGGTTCAACAAATTGTTCACCAGTTTTATTTGACAAAGGCAATGCACGAACACCAGAGGTAGAATAACCGATACCGCTATAACCAATACCAAATCTGTCGTTAGTAACACCTTGAACAACTGAAGCAGAACCGGGCTGTTCTTTTACTGTATTTTTATAATCGCCTTTGAAAAGAGCGTGGTCTTTGAAGAAGCCATAAGTTCCGGATGCAGAATTTCTTCCATATAAGCTAATTGGTCTTTTTGCCCAATCACCTGTTAAACCGAGTTGTCCCCAAGTTGTAATATCTTCTTTAGCTCCACTTCTGCGGGTTTTGGAAAAAACAGCATCAAGTTGCTCAAGTGAAAGCCCTTTAATTTTATTATCTTTATTTACAAAAACGGCAAGCCCGTCAATTGCGACTTTAAGCTCAGTTGGCTTATAACCGAATTTTTTCTCAAATAAATCAATTTCTTCTTTTTTCATCGGGCGACTCATTGGACCAAGCTGAGCAGTTCCGCTAATAAGTGCTGGTGGGGCAGTAGAAGAGCCCTTTCCTTCTATTTGGATATTTACGTTGGGATAGTATTTTTTGAAGCCCTCAAGCCAGAGAGTTAGGAGGTTATTCATCGAATCGGAGCCAATGCTACTCAAATTTCCAGAGATGCCACTTACTTTTTTGTACTTTGCTATTTTTGCATCAACTTTTGTTTGGGCATAAATTTCGGCGACTAAACCGATTGTGAATGCAAAAATCATTAGCAAACTGATTCTGCGGAGTGTTGTGCGATTGATTATCATAAAAAAATTCCATAATATTGTAAAACAACTTTTACAAAATTATGGAATCAATATGTGTATCAAATAAAGATACTGTTAATTTTTTGTTAAGATTAACTTTCCTCTACTACTTCAGGCAAAACGAATTTCAATTTATCTTCGAAAATCTCTTTCATAGCGATAAAAGTAGGTTTGCGGCGATTGTCAAATTCCTTACTGATTCTAATCTGGTCAAAATTTGTGGAGTCGTTATCGCTTGTGTTCACAATAATTCCAGATAATTTTTCCTGTAATTCCATTTTAAAGAAGTCGTTTATTTGACGGGAACGCTTGCCCATTGCTACTATTGATTGATAAATTATTCCTTTTTCGGATTCTTTCATTCTTACAAGAATTGGATTTAATTTATAATTATCCATTTTAACTCCATTACAAAAAAACAAATTTAACAAATATTTGAGACATAACAAAATGGTTTATTTGTAGATTCTTCTTTCTCCTTCCCTATTTGAACATGGGAAGGAGAATTTATTTTTATCAAGTGTAATTTTGGGCTTTGAGCGTAGTCGAAATTCCCTGTTATACCAAGTTACTTTTAATGATAAAATAACTTTATTTGTCATTCCGACCCACTGATAAAGGAAGACCTTTATTTAAATGGAGATGACATCACTAAAAGTGTCATTCTGAAGAATGTCAGAATCTATCTTATTTATTGGTCGCTATTCAATAATAGCTATTTAACTGAAGCATTT
>DAIOVK010000631.1:0-1986 GCA_036759045.1 Kapaibacterium sp. (SeqCode)
AATTTAACAATTTTCCACCTTATTCAACTGTCCAATTTTTGGGGAGCACCGCAATATACAAATCATTCCTCCTTCCCAAGTTAAACTTGGGAAGGAGAAGAAAGAATTGTAATGCTATCATCTTGTTGATAGTATGATTGGAAGAGAAATCTCAAATATTGTGTTAGCAATGACATCTTTTCGCTTGTCTGTCGTTCCGATACGAAGTGAGGAATCTCACAAATCCTTGCAAACACGGAACTTGAGATTCTGAAACAGTGTTCTTTTAGTCATACTATCAACAAGTTGATAGCATGACAGTCAAATGTAAAAATGTCATCTTCATTTAAATGAAGGACTGGCTTTTTAAAGAGGTTCGAAATGACAGAACTTCGAAATATAAAACTACGGAGCGACTGGAATTCTGAATATAAAATATATTTTATTAATAAGCGAAATGAAATATTACGAAAGGTTTGGTGCCTGATACTATTTTAGCACCTTTAAACTGTCCAATTCCTGTATTGTAACAGTAGGGGGCATAATGTTTTTGCGGATTTTAGACACAACAAATTTTGCAGTACGTTCTGCATGTTCTTTTGTTTTGAAACCATTATTACCGGGCATTCCGGGAATATTCGGCTGATGTATTGAAGTTCTTCCTTCAATTATTATATCGTAACCGAAAGTGGCATTTTCTGAATTTACAATTTTATACTCAATTTTGGAATGTAGATAGGGATTAGGAGTAGGTTCAATTTTTCTTTCAACTTTATTTTCTTTTATCGGCTGATTTTTCTTAATATTCTTATCGTCGTTTAATGATTCGAAATTTTGTTTTTGGTTGCTATTTTCTTTTTCCAAATAAACAGTATCAGTTTTTGTTATAACTACTGGTTCATTTTTTTCATTTGAGCAAGCAAAGAAAAGAAAGTAAATTAGAATAAGAATAAAATTTTTCATATTCACTAAAAGAAAAAAGCATTGCATACCTTCTTAAGAAGAGCTTAAGAAGGTTTATAGCAAATGCTTTAAGAATCTATAATAATTCAATATTTAAGAAGAAAACTTTTAAAACCAAAAATTTTGAAGTTTTCTTCAGAAAGGATTATTCTTCTTCGTTAATCACCCAAATTTTCAAATTTGAGCTAACATCAGAATGTAAACGTACTTTCACATCGAAGACCCCGAGTGATTTAATAGCATCGTCAAGGACAATGTTACGTTTGTCGATATCAAATCCTTTTTCAGCAAGTTTTAGAGCAATCATTTGAGAAGTAACGGAGACATATAGTTTATTTTCTTCGCCAGCTTTCATAGGAATGCTGACTTGAACTTCGTTTAATTTGGCAGCTAATTCTTCAGCAATAACTCTTTCTTTTTCCTGTTTTTTAGCAAATTGTTTTTTTTCTAATTCAATTGCTTTTAAAGCTTTAGGTGTAGCGAAGTAAGCAAATGACCTTGGTATTAAATAATTTCTAGCATAGCCATTTTTAACTGAAACTACTTCACCAATTTGACCGAGATTTTCAACATTTTCTCTTAAAATGATTTTCATAATAATTCCTATAATATTCTTACACTGACAAATTAAGCAATAGCTTCTTGTTCATTAACTTTAACTTCTTGTTTATCATCAACTTTAACTTCTTCAACTTCGGCTTTAGCTTCAGATTTCTGATTCTCTTTAGCTTCTAATTTGTGGTCAACATCATAAATAGTTGAATCATAAGTCCTACCTTGCTCTAAAGCAACTTTAGCACGATAATCTCTTAATTTAATAGGTAGAATAAGAGTTAAATGGCGAAGAACAGTATCTTCAAGAACGAGAAAACGCTCTAAGATAGGAACTGCAGATGGCTTTGTTTCAAAAACCAAATGAACATAGTAGCCATTATATTTTTTGTTTATAGGATAAGCCAAGCGACGACGTCCCCACTTATTAGTTTCAGTTATCTCGCCCCCATTATTTTCAATATAGGATATTACCTTATTGATTACTGCTTC
>DAIOVK010000632.1:0-1986 GCA_036759045.1 Kapaibacterium sp. (SeqCode)
CCCGTCAGGCAATTTGGGCGTCTTACTGCTCACCTACTTTTACTAATATGACTGTTAGAAATAATTCTGAATACTCTTTTAATTTAAGAGATGACAATACTTCTTATGTTGAAAATGTAGTAATGCAGAATAATACTAACTACGGCATTTATATGCGAAACAGGTCAATGCCTACAATTAACAACTGCGTAATTGATAACTCCGGGCGTGGAATTGAAGCCGCAGAAAGAAGCGATTTTAATATCTCTAATTCTGTTATAAAAAATAATACCAATGTAGGTATTTATATTGATAATTGTTATGTGAAAGTTTTGAATAATACGTTTGATAACAATGGTTCAGCGGGCTTGTATGTTCACAACTGGTCTGAATCCAGAATTGAAAACTGCACTTTTACCAATAATCCAAGCATTGGTATTGATTTTTATCATAATAATAGAAGAAATTGCTGGGTGAAAAATTCTGTAATCAAAAATAATGGAAACGGTATTCGCCTGCAATATCAAAATTCTGTTTTGGTCGAAAAATGCAGAGTTGAAAATAACATCGACTATGGTATCAGGTTGTCTGAATATACTACAAATGCTTATAATACATTAGTTGCAAGAAACAATATTATAAGAAACAACAGAATAGGATTCTATACAGATCAAAGATACAACAACGTTACTCTTTTCAGGAATGATTTGTCATTCAATCAGTCTCACGGCATTTATAACTGGGATGGAAATAACACATTAAAAGCTGAATACAATACAATATTCGGAAACCTATATGACGGCGCTTATCTTAGAATCGGTCAAACCGAGCATATTAACGGAAATATTTTTGCGAATAATCTTCGTTTTGGTATTCAATTAGCTGAAAACTGCAATATAGAAACATTCAATAATAATATTTTATATAATAATACTACTAATGTAAATAACTATGCACTTCTTCCTTTAAATTCCTATCAATACGTAACTGTTGATGAATATGGTGATTCTGTTGATGTTTACAAGAATAAATCAATTGACCCTGCTTTTAATTTTAAGAGTTCAGTCGATTTGACTCTAAGCCCGGAATCGCATTGCATCAATAATGGGAACGAGTTTTTAAGAGACCCTGATGAGTCAATTATTGATTTAGGTGCATATTATTATGATTTGGGTTGTCCTCACAATCTTTGGGTTACTGGAACTTACAATTCTTCAGTAGGATTAGCTTGGGAGCCAACAGTTTTAGAGGGCGCCTCTGGTTATAATGTATATTATAAATTGCAGGAAGCTGTTGGTTATACTTTCTACCAGTTCACTAATACAACAAGTATTAATGTAACCGGACTTACTAACAACGCAAATTACGATTTTGCAATTAAAACAGTCTTTCCAGGTTATACTTCTATTTTTTCTAAGAAAGTAAGTGCAGTTCCGGGTATTCCAACTATGACAATAGACCCGGCTACATTATATGCTTATCTTCCTGATGGAGTAACTTCGACTGACAAAACTATTGAAGTATCCAATAACGGCACTAAGGATTTAAATGTAAGTTTCAATTATTTCGAAAGCGGTTCTGCATACTTCAATGGAAGTTCGTATATCCACTATGGCGATTACTCTGCTTGGGATTTCTTAACAGCTTTCACTATGGAAGCTTGGGTAAAAAGACAAAACAACGGACATCTAGAATTTATGGGTAAAGCTTATGATAGATTTGCATTCTACGTGGGTAGCGGTAGCAATTATATAGGTATTTATAAAGCTTATGGTAACAGATATACTTATTCAGGCAGGCAGGAATTTACATCAAATTATTCTTTACCTGCTAATGAATGGCATCACCTTGCAGCTACTTGGAGTGGAAACAGTGTTAAGTTTTACGTGGACGGTGAATTAGTTCAGGAGTTTACAAATGCAGATGCTCGTATGGTTCCGGGCAGCGGACGTAATTTCCAACTCGGAAGGCGTGCAGACGAAAACAATTATTACTTGCAGGGATTTT
>DAIOVK010000633.1:0-1982 GCA_036759045.1 Kapaibacterium sp. (SeqCode)
CGTCATTCCGAAATAGTGCTTTTCAGTCATACTATTAGCAAGCTAATAGCATGACTGAAAAAAGATGTCATTTCGAACCCCCAGATAAAGCACTTGCTTTATCTGGGGGTTCGGAATGACAAATAAACATATTTTATCATTAAAAGCAACTTGGTATTAGATAGTATAGATGGTTTAGGAAGAAGTCCTACTCTTCTTGGAGATGTAGGACTTCTTTGCATTTAACCTATAAAACTTTCCGAAAGCCAAAGAAACTTTCCGAAAGTTGTATTGCGTTTAGAAACTCTAATAATTATATGAAATTACTGTATTTGGGAGCCATTTTATTAGTGAATCTATTTTCTCTTTGCTTAATTGAGTATTGACGACCATCATTTCTTTTAAATTATCTTTTAAATTTTTAATTGATTCTGGAATTGAAGAAATTTCTGTGTCATTAATATATAAAACCTTTAATGAAGTTAAATTACCTATTTCTTCGGGAAGTATCTGAAGAGGAGCATCACAAAAATTTAATGATTCCAAACCAGTTAAAGTGAAAATTGTCGATGGAATTTCATTTAGAGAAGTTCCATTTAGATGGAGTTGCTTTAATTTCGGAAGCTTGTCGAACTTATTTGGTAATTTGCATATACTATTTTCTTCAAAAAATAATGATGTTAAATTATTCAATTTGAATAAAGCATCTGGTATTTCTGTTATATTATTGTTACTTAAGTAAATTCCGCGAAGTTTGCTTAAATCACCTATGCAATCTGGAATGCTTCCAACATTAGAATCAATAATCATAAGTGCAGTATCGCAATTGCTCAATTGGTTCTTTTTTAAGATTGAACAATCGCTAGGATTTGTTGAATTTTCATTGCAAGAAAATAGCAGAATGAAAGTACAAAATATTAAAATTATATTTTTCATTTTTCTCCTTTAATTATTGAGCAGATTTATCATATTGGGGATTGAAATCTTCTTCTAAACACTCCTGGCAGTTTCCACTTTGATTTGTTCTTGAGCAGCCCGGAATAATATAAGCTCTTACTTGAGAACCTTCAATAGCTGAGAAGCCGGGTTTGAAAATCACTTCGTTTGCAGCACGGAAAGTAACATTTCTTGCTTCAGAATCAATTAAGAAATCGGCAGGATAACCAGCTGGTCTGTTTTCAGGACAGACTGTTATTCTACCCGGATTTCCTTCTGCTCTAAAAGTATAATAATTTCCGTTTATTTCCTGGTTAAATAAGTTTAGTTCTTGCTGTTGGTCGTAAACCATACCCATATCTTCAGTTGTCGCATTTGGAAATTGCATTTTTGTTTCAATTATATATTTGTATAACATTCCTGCTACAGCTCTTATAGTGTAAGGAAGCAAAACTTCACGATAAATCTTACCATCGTCTATACCAACATAAGTACCACAATTTAAAAGTCCACCACCCTCTCCAGTATGAGGATTCGTACGGATATAAGGTAAAGGGGCATCAGGAGCGTACGAATTTATTATTGATTGAATTTCGCCAATGTTAGGATCATAGTTATCGTCTCCATTGCTTGGCATACAGCCCCAAGCTGCAAACCAATCTGAAAGTTGTCCCAATGTATAAAATAAAAATAGATTCCTATCACCATTTACTTCACAAAATGGGTTTATAAATCCACCACGTTCTTTATATACCTTTTCTGCTGTCCAATAAAAATCAGTATCGTAATTATCTTTTAACCAATATTCAAAAGGAGCAGGATAAACAACTCCAATAGATGGGTGCATAGACCTTTTTGCATGTTCTGGTACTCCCATATCTGTTAATAAGTGACATAATCTTCCGAGTATATTGAAAAAAGTTCTTCTGCAAAATTCATTTCCTACATCCCAATAATAATTATGCATTCGGTTCCTTGGAATACCCCAACAAATATCATGAGAAAAATTTACATAAATACTATCTTTCCAGTACCAGTTATACAAATATAAATGCTTGTTTGGGTCA
>DAIOVK010000634.1:0-1979 GCA_036759045.1 Kapaibacterium sp. (SeqCode)
AAATACAGAACAGCACTAAGAAATCCCCCTTACCCCCCTTTTTCAAAGGGGGGAATTAAAAAGAAAATTCTTCTCCCCCCTTTGAAAAAGGGGGGTAGGGGGGATTTTGACTTTCTATTTTTCATAAGTCCTTATGTCATCTCCATTTAAAATAAAAGTCTTCTTTTATAAGGGGTTTCGAAATGACAAGAATGCGAAATAATAAGCTACGAGGCGATAGAGTTCTGATAATTAGACTCAGGAAGGATTATAAAATATTAAAAAAAATTAAAAAATTTTGCAACGAAATTCAATTTAATGTGTTATTGTATTATATAGAAATACAATTTTTAAAATTGTTTTAGAAAGAAATAGTAAAAAAATCTTTTTTTTCAGGTAATAAAAAGCATATCTCATAAATTTAGATTAGTAAGTAACATTTGAAATTGTAAATAACAAATTTTTAAATAAAAAAGGGCATTAAAATGAGAAAGTTGTGTATTCTAATTCTGAGTGTTATTTTGGGAACTTCTGTTGTGAACTCTCAAAATGTTGATTTAGATTCTTATAAAAATTTTCTTAATCAAAATAAGAAACTCGAATTTAATGGTCTAAATAATCTTTATCCAATTGAATTGTATAAAGGTGATTTAAAACAAAACTTGTCAGATATCAAGTATTATGATTTAATCAAAAAATCAATTGATGTAACCGGTTACGAAAATTCTTTGCTTGAAAAACACAATTTCTTTGTAACAGAGCGAAATAGCTATTCTACATTTTGGGATGGCATAAAAGATATTTTTTACAAGGATTTACCTCTTTTTATCTCGACAGACGCAATCCTGCACGCAGTCCATCGCTCTTATGACGCAATTCTCGTTGATATTGAACGTGGTGCAATCATTCCCAAATTAAAAGAAGTATTGCCTAAACTTCACAATTATACAAACACACTATTAACCAATTACAGCGACAATCCAATTTTGGAGCAGTCAGTTAAAGATTTTGATATTTATTTTACTATTGCAAGAAAACTTCTTGAAGATGAAACTGTTCAGCCATTGATTTTGTCAAACCTAAGTTTGGTGGATACAATAATGGCAGCAATAAAAGCAGAGACTTATGTAGATTATCCTCTTTTTTCAACTACTTCAAAAATGCTAGATTTAAGCCAATTCACTGTTAGAGGCCATTATACTGATAGTCCGGAATTTAGTAAGTATTTTCAGGCAATGATGTGGCTCGGAAGAATTGAACTTTATTTAATTGCTCCTAAACCTGCAAGTGTAAATGAGCAGAAGCCGGAAGATATACGCAGACAAATAATTGATGCTATGCTCATTCTAGAAGCCGTAGAAAAAACTAAGGTAATGAATGATATTGAAGGGATTGATAATATTTTAAAGGCAATGGTTGGCGAATCGGACAATGTTAAGTTATTCCATTTAAGAGAGTTATTGAATGAATTGAATATTACAGACATCGAAGAATTTACAGATTTGGAGGTCTGCGATATATTTCAGGAGCATTTATCAACAAAATCTTATGCCGACCAAAAAATTCTTTCACAAATGCTTTGGGCTGACCCTTTTGAAACTGAAAAAATTAAACCTGCATCAGCATTTCTCCTGTTTGGTCAGAGATTTGTCATTGATTCTTATATAACAGGAAATGTTGTTTATGATAGAATAGCGGCAAGACGAATGCTTCCATCATATCTTGATGTGCTTTTTGCTCTTGGCAATAATGCTGCAATGAATTTCCTTAAAGACGATATTGAGCAATACAATTATGCATCAAATTTAGCTGCTTTAAGATATTTAGTTGACCAAAATGATGAGAATTTCTGGAATTCAACCATATATAATAATTGGTTGCAATCAATTCGAACACTTAATCCGCCGAAAGAAACTGAACTTAAAGATTATCCTTCGTTTATGCAAACAGCTGCATGGTGGCAGCAAAAAATGACTACTCAATTGGCTTCGTGGGCTCAG
>DAIOVK010000635.1:0-1968 GCA_036759045.1 Kapaibacterium sp. (SeqCode)
TATAAAGCAATTGCTTCATTTAAATGGAGATGACATCACTAAAGCGTCATTCTGAAATTGTGCTTTTCAGTCATACTATCAACAAGTTGATAGTATGACAAAAAAAAAGATGTCATTGGAAACGAAGTGAAGAATCAATTCAACCATCGGGCTAACCCTATGGTTGATAAAATAATTTGAGATTCCTCACTTCACTCCTTTTGAACCTCTTTTGCTATTTTAGCACGTAAATATATATATTACAAATAATTATATTGATTTTACACATAAACGGAAGTCATCGGATGACTAAAAAGTTTATATTCACTCCTATTGAACCTCTTTTGCTTTTTTAGCACGTAAATATTAATTTTGCTAATAATCATAAAAGTCATACTATAAACTTGTTTATCGTATGACTTTTATATCAATCTTTATTTTTCTCCTTCCCAAGTTAAACTTGAGAAGGAGGATTTTCGACTATTAAAACCACATAGCCATACTATCAACTTGTTGTTCGTATGGATTGTTTCTCATATCGTTAATTAATATCTACAAATTGCTTATTTTATTATACTTACTTTTTTTGTAAAGAACTGATTTTGATTTTTTATTGAAATTATATAAACAGCTGAATTTAAATTCAAATCTTTTATATTAACTTTTATATGAGCAACTCCTTCAAATAAGCTTCCTTTCCATAATTTTGCAACCTGAAATCCATTCAAATCATAAAGTAATATTTCTGTTTCGCCATTTTTTGCATAAAAGTTAATATTAAATGATTCAAAAGCCGGATTGGGTGAAACTTCAAAAAAATCAGTATATTCTTCATTGTCTTCAACGCCTAAAATAACAATAGAAGCTTCTTTTGAATAAACAGTGTCGCCACACTTAGTAGCAATCATTAAAGAATATTTGGAACTAATATCTTCTTCAGCGATTGCAGCAACAAAAAGGGATAAGCTGTTTGTTCCGGAGTATTTACCTCCATCATTTAGAGGAACACTGTCTTTTAGCCACTGAAAAGAATAATTCTTTGTAATATCAATATCCGAAGTATCAATCTCAGCTTGAATTTCAATATTATTTCCCAAAGCAGCTTTTATTTGATTTGGAATATTGATTAACTCCGGTGGGTTTATTAAATTAACTGTGATTAATTTTGATTCTACTGTAAGATGGTTTTCAGTAGAATAAACCTTACAATAGTAATCTCCTTCATTAATTTCATTAAAAGATGCGATATTGAGTATTGAATCTGTTGCATTGGGTATAATTCCATTATTAAAATACCATTCATATTTGCTGATATTTCCGACAGCAGAAATATATAAGCTAACTGAGTCGAATTTACAAACATCAATTGAATTTGACTGGGAAACAAGGATTAAATCGTTTGCTTTTGTAGTAAATTTGCAAACAGATGATTCCGACTGGTATCCTGTTAATGTTGTGGACTTTATTTTGCAATAATAAGTAGTATTTTCTTGTAATAACTTTGAAATTTGATATGTTGAATCAGTAATAAAATTCTTTTTAAAATAAATATTTTCAAAATCTTTATCTTCTGCTATAATTATTTGATATATATTATTATTGGGAACAGCTTTCCAGACAAAAGTAGGTAGAATTGTGATTTCTTCACTATTATTAGCAGGCGAGAGTATTTCTGTATTTTTTGGATGAGTAGAAAACGAACAAATTTCAGACCAGCCACTTGTTGTGTTTTGGTTTTTCCACCTAACTCTAACGAAATAAGTAGTAAAATATTCAAGATTATCATCGAAAGCATACGACGTGTCATTTATTGTATTATCAAGCAAAATATCATTAAAATCAGCATCAGAAGATAATTGAAGCTGATAATTATTAGCTTCATCAGATGCTCTCCAACTGATTTCCGGCATTAAAGGCAGGTCAAAACTGTTATTGATTGGATATACTATAACAGTTCTAACTGTATAACCAATCTTAAAAGAAATAATA
>DAIOVK010000636.1:0-1963 GCA_036759045.1 Kapaibacterium sp. (SeqCode)
CATTTTAGCTCCTACTTCTTTTACTTTTTTGCTAATTTCACTTTTTTCATCAATTAAGTCTGTTTTAGTTAAGATGACATATTCTTTTATGGATGCCAAATTACTGCTGTAATTATCTATTTCATTTCTGACTGTTTTATAATCTTCTTTTAAATTTTGACTTTCACAAGATATGCAGTGAAGTATCAGCTTAGTTCTCTCAACATGTTTTAAAAATTTAATCCCCAATCCTCTTCCTGTGGAAGCTCCTTCAATTAACCCTGGAATATCAGCCAAAATTAAATCGCTAATATCGTTCATCATCATAGGTAAGCCTCCAAAGTATAGTTTTTCAGGCAAATTCAGGTTTTCAATCTTGCTCTTAATTTCCTTTGCAACAGCTTGTTTATCAGCATCGGGTAGTAATGTAAACATAACAACAGTAGCAGTGCCATCTTCGGATACAATAGCCCCTTTGTACATCTCTTTCGAGAAAACATAATTTTTCAGGCTGTCTAATTGTGCTTGTTTATTGGGTAGGTTGTACTCATCCACCAATTTTCCGATTTCAATTCCCCACTCAGAACTTTTTATATCCAGAATATTGGTTAAACTCGTAACCGTTGATACTCCATCAGTATACTTCAGACTATCAGTAATTTGTTTAATATGCTGTAAGACTTCAGCTTTAAAAACATTATCGGTTTCAAGCACAATCATCCCCATGTCATTTCCACCAAATTGAGTTCCAATTTCTTTATATAATGAAGCAACAGGGTCGTCATCGGGCAAAGAACTCAGAATATCTGAATTGATTGTCAAAAACTTAGTTTGATAACCAAAGAAAATGGTTAATGCCAAAACACTTGCAACAATTATCCATTTCAATTTTATGATAATTCGAGATAATTTTTCCATATTTATATTTAGTTTATTTGTACTATATTCGTTTTTTAGTCATTTTTAAAACAAAAAAATTATTTAGATATTCCTTTTACTAAAACTCCAATCAAATCATCAAAATGCGGTGAATATCTGGTGTATTTATTTTGTAAAAAGAAAGGAATTTCCAAACCCTTTAGCACCATAATAATCATTTCGAGCAAAACTTCAATATTTCCACTTTTATTAAAATATCCTTCATTAATTCCTTGTTCCAATATATTTCTTAAATTATCAATTTCCCATTTATCTAATTCACTTCTTAAATCATCAATGAATAGATAATGTTCGTAAAAGTCAGCTTTTAAGGTTTCGTGGTAATTGGCTGCATTATTTAATAGCTCCATACGCTGAATAAGATAATTTTTAATTTTATCTCCTGCATTCAATTCTGTATTATGCACAATGACAGATAATTGATTTTTAAGCACAGACATTTCTCTTGATACTACTTCTTTAAACAACTCTTCTTTACTTGCAAAGTGGTAATATATAGAACCTTTCGCTTTTCGTGCAGTTTTAGCAATTTCGTCCAGTGAAGTTTTCTGAAATCCAAATCGACTAAATAGTTTATTTGCTACACTTACAATTATATCTTTTGTTTCGTCTATTTGCATTTATATACTATTTGTACTAAATTAGTTTTACGGTACAAAAATACAAATACTTTTATCAATCCAAATTTTTTTTATTCTTTTTTTTAATAATGTAATGAATGTATCATCGTATTAGTAGAGTGGTGGGAAGATTGCAGCTCTTTTACAAGCCTTTGGGCAGAGCGTAGGCTCGTGTGGGCTTGGAAATGTGCTGCAATGTGGGTTGGGGTTTCTTTTACTTCTTTTTTGCGGGGGGAAAGAAAAAAACAAAATAAATTCCATCAAATTTCCACCAACCTATCAAAGAGCTAAATTCCATATTTCAATTTCCTGTCAATATGCCATTTACAATCTGATTTGCGGTTTTCTACACTTGCAGCCAACGTTTTTTCAGCGTCGAGTAAGCAAGGGCATTTCAGCCCAAGCTTCTCACAGAACCGTGCTTG
>DAIOVK010000637.1:0-1962 GCA_036759045.1 Kapaibacterium sp. (SeqCode)
GGTAGCGAATGAGGAGTACAAGTTGGATTAGTTCCACTTGTTTCTCTGGTCCAGTTGTAGGTTCCACTTCCAATAACAGCGGTCCAGCCAGCTGGTGGAAATGTTGCAGAAGTAAAATCTTCAGTAACAATGGTTGGCTCTGGTCCAGCTCCTTCAATAATTCTTCCTGGTCCGGGAGCAGTTATTGTTGGGACAAAATCTTCGCCTCCAACCTGAACAAACAAGCAAGAAGCATTGACAACATTATTCGGTGTTGCACCGGGAGCAATGTCATACGTTAGCCATAAATAATTTGTTCCTTCTGCGAGTGCAAGATTTCCTGCAACGTTAAATGCACCGGAGGGATTGTTAAATGTTTCACCGAATTGAACATCTGTTGCAAATACATTATTTGTTCCGGTATAAAATACTTTTGCATTTAATATATCAGTTGCATTAGTTGTTCCGGCAGTAGATAATGCTAAATTTGTAAGAGCAAGCGGATTTAACGGATTTTCAGTAACTATTTCAATTCCAATAATCTGCTGATTTACTGCACCTTGCTCAATAACTTCCGTGAAAGCAGTTGTTGTGCTTGAAACATATTCCATATTGTTTGGAATAATATTTACAGTATAATCCTCAACTTCACCCTGAGTTGCCAAAACTTCAGGACCGCAAGATTGCAAAACCGGATTAATATCGCCATCTTGCATCCTTACTCTCATTTGTGTATTCCCAAGAGTAGCTGTTGCCGGCACTATAATATTTCCGGTAAAAACTCCACCATTATAGGTTAATTGGAAATATTCACCATCATCAGTAAAATCGAAATTTTGATTCCAATCAAACCAAACTCCGCAGATAAGAGCTGTGCTCAATGAATTGGGAGTTACAGTTATTGGAACATTAGCTCCTAATGTAATATCAGTAGAAATTAAAGTATAATCAGAATAACCTCCATCACAAAGCGAAGGGTTATTAATCGTTCCAAAAGCTACATTTGTAATCCAGTTTACTGAGCAATCTGATAAAGTAGCGCAGTAAGAAGGTGGAATTGAAGCATATACTATAATATCGTCAAGTTGAATACCATAGCCATAACCTGAAAAACCTTCAAATGCAAGATAGAATGTATTGCTCACTTCAGGAAGAATAATTGTTTCTTCTGTCCAGTCCGGAATATCATTAATATATTCCTCTAAAAGTATCCAGGGACCAACATCCGAAAGACGATAATAAATTCTTAACTCATCCTGGTCACCACCCCAATCAGCTTGAGTATGCCAAAAATTCAGTGTAGGATTATTTGTATATTCTCCAAAATTTATGGCAGTTGTTATTAATTTTGTTGTATAGCCCTCATAACTTGCCGGGTAAAATCTTGCCTTATTGGTTCCACTATGAACTGTAGAAGGAGTTCCAACCCCAGCAACAGGAAAAGTCCAATCTACTGTCCCGGAAACATATTCCTGAGACCAACCATTTGGAAGTGTTCCATCATCGAAACCTTCATATAACATTAACTCCTCTTGTGCCTTCAAGGAGTTAAATGAAAAAAACAAAGCAAATAATATTGCTATGGGTAAATATTTTAGCAACTTATTGCGTTTAAAATAGCAATAATACATAATCCCTCCATTTTGAGAAAAACATTAGTTATTTATTTATATAAACTATTTAATTATTCATATTATACCTTTTTAAAATAGTAAAATAATCTAAAAAAATTAAAAAATCAAAAAAATATTGATTTTTATGCAATTATTTTTACATAAAATTAAACTTTTTAAAAAAAAATTAATTCTTTTTTGAACTTTTTCAATTTTTAAACCCAATATGATTGTCTCATATATTGCTATAATACTTTATTTTATAATTTGTTACGTAATTATTTTACTTTTTTCGTTTTTTTTTAATTTCATAATATAATCATTTTATTTCTTTATAACAAATTTAGAGAATATTATCAATTTTTATAAT
>DAIOVK010000638.1:0-1952 GCA_036759045.1 Kapaibacterium sp. (SeqCode)
AATGTTTGATAAACAATATCATTTATTGCATTTACATCAATAACTGTAGTTGAAAAGTCTGATACTTCAGATACCTGTATTTGGTATGTTAAAGCATCTGGAACACCGTTCCATTGGAATAATGGTTCAGTTGTTATTATATTTGAATTATTTGCAGGAAATACAAGAAGTGGAGGAGGTTCTCCGGCGACTCCCATCGAATATGCAAAGATTTTATTAGGAGTTCCTTGAATTAAACCACCAATAACAAAGTATCCGGGATTCAAATCAACTGAATTAAATAAACCACCTGCCATACCATCAGGTATATCAAGTCCGGCGTCAAGCATAGCATCGTGCCAAATACCAGTTTGAGTTCCTGTTTCAAGGTCAATTTGAACTATAGCAGAGGCAGATGTTTCATAACCTTGGCTATGAAGCCAAAGGAAAGGACCACCTTCACTAATGTTATCATAAGCAGAGCCATAAATAGAAACTACACCATGAGTTGCTGCTGCAATTGTTGCACCAATTGAACCGTCACGGTTTATGCGAACCAAGTCGGTTGACCAGTTTGCACACCAGAAAGCATCATTATCTGAGTCGTAAGAAATGCTTCTGACTCCATCAGCGCTAGCCGGAATTGTAGATATTAAAGTCTGGGTTGTAAAGTCCATCCCATAAATAGACCCAAGCCCAGCAGCATTACTTCCGTAAAAGTATGTTCCGTCGTAAGCTAAGTCTCTTATACCAGTAACACCGGGGACTGTAAAAGTCTCAATCCAGTTGCCATCTAAATCGTACTTAGCAAAATTGCCAGATGCCCAGAAAGTCGTATATATATACGTGCCGTCTGTCTCGGAGCCAGCTTGACCCACTCCGGCATCTGTAGAAACGTCATAAGACCAAAGCAGTTCCCAATCCTGTGCCTGTGCTGAACTAAAGCCAAGGAATAGAACGATTAGCAATGATAGTATCGAAAATGATAGTTTCGATAATCTGTTCATTTAAACCTCCTTATATGGTTGAAAGAAAACAATTTAATATTACTTCTTGTTTCTATTGACATTGTAGTTTTTTTTACTACAGTTTACAAATACATATCAGTTTTTTTATAACATAAAATATTATCAAATAAATATACTTTTGCATATTTTTTTAATAATATATATTTATTAAATTATGCTGTAATAATTGCTTAAATTATTGCTTAAATTATTGTCCTATACTTCAATTTGAAAAATAATTTAATATCGCCTCCAGTTTTGTTATTATTTTCATCTTATTTTCATTTATTTTTAATTTAAAATCCTTTTTCTTATTGATTCACTTTTCTAATTTATAATAAAATATTTTAAAAAACAAAAAAAAAATTAATTTATTTTCTTTTTTTTTAAATAATCTTTTAAAAAAAGTGTTGATTTAATCATTATTTATTAATTAAATCGTATTAAGTTGTGAATTTTAAATGAAATAGATTATCACTAAAATTTAATATTAATTTATAAAGGAAAGTAATTAAAAGAAGAGGTATTTAATATATCAATTTTTATTAAATATTATTTTTGTTCTTTTTTATGTTTTTACTATAAATCAATAATTTACTTGATATCAGAACTCCAGTTTCCATAACAAAAATAAAGGAGTTAGGAGATGTGTTTCGTAAAGTATAATTTCGCAGTTAGTAAATAAATTTTGTTAGTCATTCGCCATTAGTCATTCGTGTTTTTACTAACAACTAATGACCAATGACTAATGACAAAAAAGCAAGATGGACTCTGGCATACGCCAGAATTACAAGAATAGATGTCATTGGCAACAGTGCTTTTCAGTCATGCTATCAGCAAGCTGATAGTATGACAAGAGATAAGTGATGTCATCTCCATTTAAATAAAGTTCTTACTTCATTAGGGGGTTGCCAATGACATCTTTACTAAATATTTCAATACTATATCTATTAAGTCTATATAAAA
>DAIOVK010000639.1:0-1941 GCA_036759045.1 Kapaibacterium sp. (SeqCode)
CTGGATTAAGGGGAGGTGTATTATACTTGATTTTAGCACTTTAATTCTTTAATATTTTATTCTAATATTACAAATAAGCATGACTACTTGGAATTTAAGCAATTATCCATAATAATTAATTTCTTATCTTCGTGCCATTGCTCTCAAGATGAAAATGGGATTTGTGGTAAAAATTTAAGAACATATCAGCCCTGCCCTTCTCAAGATGGGAATGCGTAAGGTGAGTTATATAATTTTTTCTCCTTCCATAGTTGCACTTGGGAAGTAAGATTTCTTTTTAAGCTTTGCCTTTAATTTTTCCTTATAAATTAAGAGTAAAAGCATATTTTTTGTGAAAGTAACCTTCCCAAGTGCAACTTGGGAAGGAGTAATAAAGTATTTATTAATGAATAATACAGGATAAAAATAAGAACTTTAATATTTATAAATATTAAGTTTATAATCATATTATTTATTGATTATCTGAAAAATTACAAATCAACACGCAGCATCACATAAGACCAAAGAGCAGCATCTTTTCGGGTGTAATTATCTTTTGTTAAACCTTCATTCCAAAATTCTTTCATTAAATCACCGGGTAAAAATGCACTGGCGCCCCATTCGATTGAAGCACCTTTAACAATATTATACTTTACAACCAAGTCGATTTCCTGTCCAATATCATTTAAATCGCTGGCACTTTTTTGATTAGTTAAAAAATAATGCCCATCAAGTTGAATGGATAATGGACTATCTTTCATTTTAAAAATAAAGCTAAGATAAAAGTCATTTAATCCTAAATTATTCGTACTTTGAAAAGTATTGCTAAAATAATCCATAAAACCATTGTAGCTATGTTTAGTCCCATAAGTTGGGTCAAAAGAATTCAGTTTCTCATTTTCAGTCGGTTTGGTGCCTGAAAGAATGTCAATATTAGCAGACATAGTAATTGGTTCAATTTTATATTGCAATGTCAACAGAGCTAAGTATGCAGCAACATCTAAACCCTGATATTTTCCGAATTGATAATCGAATTCAGCAGTTGCAGAAAAGTTTTCAATTTTTAAAAAGTAAGTTAAACCAGCTGTAAAACGCTCTAAATCGTGATTAATACTATCAGATTTTTTACCATTAAAATCGTAAAAGCCAGTTAAGTCAATAGTATTTCCATCAATAAAATTTGGGAAACTGGCATAGAAACCATAAATACTTTGGCTATTGTCGTTAACAGCCGGATATTGGTATGTTTCTGGTTTTGGACTTAAATAACCGTTAGAGGCAGTATGAGTGAGCGAAAATACATCTAATTTCAATGGTTCTGTTTTTAACGTAAAACGGAGACCATCGTAAGAACGTGCAATGTAATTCCATGAATTAGTACCAAAAAGTCGGGTCGTTCCATACGACATTTCAAACCTACCTGCCTGAGCAGAAATCGGCAATTCAAAAATATTATTAAGGATAACATATCCTTGATGCAAATCTGTGTTCTTCAAACTTTTTACAGTATTACCTGGTTCTCCGAATATACGGGAATCCTGAAATTGAGCAAAAAAAGTAACTTTATCCCATAGAGTCTTTTCTACTCCAAATCTTAATCTCATACTTGTATATGTAGGAGGATATGTTTGATTACAAAAGTCTCTGCCATCTAATTCAGGCCTTATTTGTGCAGCACCAGTAAACTTCCATTCATCATTTTTAGTTTCCTGAGCATAAGCAACAAAAGCAATTACAAATAATGTTACTATTAGTAAAGTTAATTTCTTCATAAAATCTCCCATAAAAGTTAAAAAAACTACACTTTCAATATAATTCTATAATTAAAAAAAAACAAATATTTTTTTAATTTTTTGGGAAATTTTAATAATTCGATTATGCCTGTGCAATTCATACAATCAACTTGTTGTTCCCATTGACTTCTTTGTTTTTGTCCTACATAACTTTACGAAAGCTAAGAAA
>DAIOVK010000640.1:0-1937 GCA_036759045.1 Kapaibacterium sp. (SeqCode)
TTGTCATCTCCATTTAAATAAAGCACTTGCTTTGTCTGGGGGTTCGGAATGACATATAATATTACTATTATTGTTAGCGGTTTGGTTTAAGTTGTTCATAATTTATCTAATATTAGTTATCATGTTTTCAAAAATTACTACGCCGGGTAAAATGTCATTGCCCAAAATTTAAAAAAACTGGAATAAATTCATAGAAAATTATTTTAATAATAAAAAATATTTTGTAATTTGAATTCTAAAATTTTCAAATGGAGTAATTATGAATGATTTTATTGTTAATGATTATTTAATAAGCCGCTTGCAAGAAATCGGAATCAATCACCTTTTTGGTGTACCGGGAGATTATTCTCTTGATTTTCTTGATAGAGTAATAAAAAGCTCTATAAAATGGGTCGGGACCTGCAATGAATTAAATGCCGGTTACGCTGCAGACGGTTATGCCCGAGTAAATGGAATAGGTGCTGCAGTTGTAACTTATGGGGTAGGTGCTTTTAGCGTCCTGAATGCAGTAGCAGGTGCTTATGCAGAATTAGTACCGATGATATTAATAAGCGGAGCGCCTCATTCTGCCCGAAGACGCTCAGGAGCTTTAGTTCACCATCTAACCAAAAATTATATGTTGCAATACGAAATATTTCGTAAAGTAACAGTCGATTCAACAATGCTTACGAACCCGGACACTGCTCCCGAGGAATTAGACAGGGTGCTAAGAAATTGCATTTCTGAAAAACGCCCTGTATATATCGAATTGCCTTTAGACGTTGGATTAATGCCTTGCAAAGCTCCGAATAAATTTTTTTATAATCCTGTTCCTCAGTCTGACAAGGAAATTTTACAGGAATGTATAGCAGAAGCAGCACATAAGATAAATTCAGCGGAGAATCCAATTCTTATTGCTGGTATGGAATTGCTTAGATTCGGATTGACCAAGCCAACTCTCGAACTGGTAGAACATTCAGAATTACCTTTTGCAACTACGATAAGCAGCAAATCAGCTCTCCCTGAAATGCATCCCCAGTATGTAGGATTGTATCAAGGTGGAATGTCGGCTGATTGGGTTAAAAATCAAATAGAAAGCTCTGATTGCGTGATTTCTCTCGGCGTATGGATGACTGATTTTGAAACTGGTGGTTTTACCGCTCATCTTGATGAGAAAAAACTAATTAATGTTAATACCGAAAGTGTGAAAATTGGACATCATCTTTACAATAATGTTCAATTAGAGGATTTTATTAAAAATATTAAGAATTTAATCAATCCAAGAGACTACCTAAAATCCCATCCTGTTAAACCAGTTAAAATTAAAGAAGAAATAAAACCAGAAAAAGATAAATTGCTAACTGCAAATTTTGTTTATACTCGTATTAATAATTTTTTAGATGATGATAAAATACTGATTGTTGAACCTGGCGATTCAATCAGTGCAGTAGAGGATTTGCAAATTGAAGAGGCAGATAATTTTATTTCTCAGGCATACTATCTTTCTATCGGTTACTGCACTCCGGCTTCATTAGGTGTTGCTCTTGCTAAGCCCAATAAACGTTCTGTTGTCCTTACAGGAGATGGAGCGTTCCAAATGACTGCTCAGGAAATTTCGACCATAATTAGAAATAATTGCAACTCAATTTTTATTCTTATTAATAATTACGGCTACTTAATTGAAAGATTACTACACGAAGATGGTTATTATAATGACATTCAAAACTGGAATTACGCTCAATTGCCATCTGTTTTTGGTAACGATGCTATTGGTATTGTTGCAAAAACCGAAGAAGAACTTGATAATGCTTTTAAATTGACTGAAAAAGAAAAAGACAAGTTCATTTTTATTGAAGTTCAAATATTAAATAACGATTGCTGTAATGGACTAAAAAAATTAACTTATAATTTAAAAAAATTAGCAGAATCGAAGAGTTAATTTGATTAAAGGTTTAGAT
>DAIOVK010000641.1:0-1917 GCA_036759045.1 Kapaibacterium sp. (SeqCode)
TGAAAGTGGAATTACAGAAACAAGCTACCAAGTAAGTGGTTTGTCAAGCAATACTGAGTATTTCTGGCGTGTCAATGCAACAAACGGAACGCAAACAAGCGAGTGGAGCGAAGTGTGGGGATTTGGCACAATTTCAATACCTTACTCAATAGATTCAGTTATAATTGGAACTCAAACATGGATGTTAAGAAACCTTGACGTAGTAACTTATAGAAATGGTGATACTATCCCTCAGGTAACTGACCCAACAGAGTGGTTAAATTTGACTACAGGTGCTTGGTGTTATTATAACAATGACCCTGCAAATTTAGCTACTTATGGGCGGCTTTATAATTGGTATGCAGTGAATGACCCCCGAGGTTTAGCACCTTTAGGGTGGCATATTCCAAGTAACACAGAATTTAATACTTTAATAAATTATCTTGGTGGTTCTGCGTTAGCTGGAGGTAAACTAAAAGAAATGGGAACTGCTCACTGGAATTCACCAAATACTGGCGCAACAAACGAAAGTGGATTTACTGCCTTACCCGGTGGAGTTCGTTTCGGTTTGGGAACATTCAGTTCTTTTGGTAATGATGGTTTTTGGTGGTCGAGTTCTTCTATTTGCAATTTACGACTGAATTATGACATCACAAATACTCAATTAGATTGTTTCTATAGCGCAATTTATGGATTTTCTGTAAGATGTGTGAGTGATTATGAAAATACTCAAATTTTAGCGCCAATACTCAGCTCCCCAGAAAACAACGCAACTAACCAGCCACTTAATCCAAATTTGCAGTGGCAGGCAGTTGAAAATGCTACTTCTTATACTGTGCAACTTTCTTTAACAAACGATTTTGCTACTACATTAGTAAATGAAAGTGGAATTACAGAAACAAGCTACCAAGTAAGTGGTTTGTCAAGCAATACTACTTATTTCTGGCGAGTAAATGCAACAAATGGAACGCAAACAAGCGAGTGGAGCGAGGTGTGGAGTTTTACCACTACATTAGAATCAAATTCAATGCAAATTCAATTAACTTCTGGCTGGAACACAATTTCAAGCAATCTTATTCCAGACCTGGCAAGTATGGAAATTGTTTTTGCAGATTTAGAAGAACTTATAATCGTTAAAAATGCCGATGGACAAATTTACGAACCAGTTCAAAATATAAATCAAATAGGAAACTGGAATATTGCTCACGGTTATATGGTTTACGTTACTGCACCGGCTACTTTGCAAATTACTGGAACAGAAGTTAATCCAATTGAAACAGAAATTAATTTGGTAACTGGCTGGAATCTTATTTCATTTTTGCGTAATTCTCAAATGAACATAAACTCAGCATTAGCAGGAATAAATAGCTCAGTAATTTTAGTCAAAAATAATGCTGGTCAGCTATACTATCCCGCATATTATTTAAATACAATTGGCAATATGCTTCCCGGTCAGGGCTATTGGCTTTATATGTCAGCCCCGGCGGTTTTGACTTATCCGGAAAATTAGCAGTTAGCTGTCAGCTAACAGCTATTACTTACTTTTTGCTAATAAAATGTCCAACACTTTCAAAGTGTTGGACATTTTTTGTATTTCATTTTCTCCTTCCCACAAATGCAAATGAAAGCGAAACTGAATAGCAACGAACTTTATCTCGTGACTATTCAAATCTTTTCTCCATTTCTTATTTGTATAAGAAAAAAACACCTGTAGAGACGCAATGCATTGCGTTTCTACAAAAACAAAATGCAAACTATCCCGCCAGGGATTGAATTATTGTAGTAAACTGTTTTCCGTTACCAGTATTATCCCGCCAGGGATTAAATTTTGCAAACACATAATCTAATCCTTGACGGGATAAATCAATTTCGGTGGTTCATTCTTTCTACAAATATTTAATCCCTTGCGGGATAAAAGAAAATATCTTCCTTCAATAA
>DAIOVK010000642.1:0-1913 GCA_036759045.1 Kapaibacterium sp. (SeqCode)
ACAACAACCAAATCAATACTGCTTTCAACACAAAACTTTGCTATTCCCTTATAATCATTTACTCTTAAACCGACTGGTTCAGCATAATCAAATATACCCGGATTGCCCGGTAGGCAATATAACTTTTCTGTGGATTCAGATTTAGCAAGCTTTTCAGCTAAGCAATGCTCACGTCCACCGTTTCCGATAAGAAGAATTTTCATTTTTTCACCTGTTATTATTCTAAAGCAATTTCAATTATTCTTTCGCATAGCTCTGGAAATTCAATTTCAACTTCCTTTGCTGCCATCGGAACTAAACTAGTTGCAGTGAAACCGGGAATAGTATTCATTTCCAAAAGAAATGGCTGCCCGTCCTCATCTAAACGAAAATCTGCCCGAGCAAAACCAGAACAGCCCAATGCCATATAGGCAGTATGAGCCATACTTTGTGTAAATTCCGCTATATCCTCACTTATATCTGCGGGACATTCGTATCTTGTTTTACCCTTTGTGTATTTGTGTTCGTAATCATAGTAACCATCTTCTGGAACTATTTCAATTACTGGCAATGTATCTTCCCCAATTATGCCAACTGTTATTTCTTGCCCTTCGATAAACTTCTCAATTAGTACCAAATCTGAATATTCAGAAGCAGTTAAAATACCATCGTGTATTTCATCTAAATTGCCAGATTCAACTATTGTTATTCCTATTGTAGAACCTTGGTCATTTGGCTTAATTACTAAATGATTGCCTAATTCTCCTCTAATTTCTTCAAATAATTCGTAATTTTCATAGTCTTTCTTTCTAACAACATACCATGGAGGAGTTGGAATGTTTGCTGCCAAAAAAATCATTTTTGATGAATTTTTATCAATTGCTATTGCACTGCCTTTTACTTTGCTGCCGGTATAGGGAATTCCACGTAATTCTAAAAGAGATTGCATCCTGCCGTCCTCACCCCATTTGCCGTGCAATACGATAAAAGCTACATCAACGTTATCGAATGCATCTGAATTAATACAATCAATTATATTTCTTGAACTCATTTTTGAAAGTTCGTCTAAAGATGGAACTCCGTTTCCACCATTAAGTACTTCTTCTGAGCGTTTCCAATCAGCACCGAGTGCCGGGTCAACAGGAATTACATTATGTCCTTTACTGCGTAATGCTTCTACTACGGCGCGTCCGCCTGCTATTGAGACATTTCTTTCTGTTGAAATGCCTCCAAATAATACTGCTATGTTCATTCGTTTTTAATTGTTAATTGTTAATTATTTGGTTGTCAGTTGTCGGTAGTCGGTTTACAGACGCCTTTTTTACCAAATCTAATATAATATTTAATTTTGTTATTTACACTTTTTTGAAAAAATATCATTTTTCCACTTAACTTTTAGTCATCGTATGACTGCCAGTCATATGATGACTTTCCTTTTCATATTTAATAATCTTAAAAAAAGATTATTTATTTTATTATTAATTATATTGCTACTTATCATTCTGACGTATGTCAGAATCTATCTTGCTTTTTGGTTAATCGTTAAGTTTATTTGTATAAAAAAACAATAACAGACAAAAGTCTTATTCTGGTTTAACAAATCTGCCTAAAAATAAAATACATTTAGTACGATTGTCCAAAATCATAAATATGAACGGACGGTCAGCTTTAAACACTTTTGGTTCAGGTTCTTCATAATCATCAGACGCTCCTGGGCATAGTGGCATTACAGTTGCAGCTGCTGCTTCAGTTTTAACTTCATCAATTTCAAAAAATGTTTTGTGGCAAAGACTGTTTACCATTAACGGTTCATCAGTAGAAATACCAGATAAATCTGCTTGGGGGGTAAATACTTCCTTTAATCCTAATTGGCTAAATGGCTTATCTAATGAATAATATTTTTCTAATTTAAATTTAGGAATAGATAATTCTAC
>DAIOVK010000643.1:0-1907 GCA_036759045.1 Kapaibacterium sp. (SeqCode)
AAAGAATGCACCGAAGAAGATATTCCATATCTGCCAGATATAGAAGAGCTAAATCTAATAAATGAAACAATTCTAAAATAATTCTACGCTTTATACTTCATATAATTATATGTAAAATATTTTGATTAATTATTATAAATATTATATGATAACATACACAAGAGAAGAAATTATTCCAACAACAACTCTTGCACGAAATATAAGTGCAGTTCTAAATAAATTGAAAAATAAAAAATTAGAAAAGGTTGCGGTGATTAGGAATAATAACATAGAAGCCGTGATTTTACCAATTTCAATTTATGAAGAAATGCAAAAAGTAATTGATTTACAAGAGCATAAAGAGATTTTTGAAATTGTAAAAGAACGTGAAAGAATTTCTGATAAAATGATTAGTATGGAAGAAATACTTAAAGAATATAATTTCAATTCAAATGAGTTATAGCATTGTTTTTCATATTGAAGCAAAGAAAGAATTAGATAGCTTTGATAATTCAGTTAAACTAATAATTTTAAAGCAAATCAAAAAACTTGAAATTCAGCCGGAACTTGGAAAATTTCTGGGAAATAAAGATGGTATGGACTTAACTGGTTACAGAAAATTATATGCTTTACAGAAAAAAATTAGAATAATTTATCGAATTATTGAAGATAGAATTGAAATTCAAATTATTTCTATTAACAAACGGGATAAACTTTTAGCATATAAAAACGCTTTTGAAAGAATTTGATAATGAATTTTACTTAGTATTGTAATAATGAAGAAAATGCAGTAAATTAGAGTTCAGAATTTTGGAAAGGGGAAAATAATATGGAAAAAGAAATCAATCAAATTATTGAAACAATAAAAAAGCATATAAATCCAAAAGTAGTTATTTTATTTGGCTTAAGGGCTTTATGGATAAATACGAATGAAAGCGATTTTGATGTATGTGTTTTAGTTAATCAAAAAGATGAATTACGGCAAACTACACAAATGCTATATAAATCATTTATTAATTTTAATTATCCGATTGACATAATTGTTGAAAATTTCGAAGCTTTTCAAACAAAAAAAACTATGAAAAATACAATATATCATAGTATTAATAAAGGTGTCGTTATTTATGAATCAAAATAATTCTTTTAAACATCAGTTCCCAACACCTTACAAAGAAGAGGTATCTTATGTTTAATGACCCAATAATAAAAAAAGTAAGAAAAAACAGAGAAAATCTTTTTGCTGATTTTGATTATGATATTCATAAATTCTCAATGTATATCTATGAAAAACAAAAACTTCGTAAAGATAAACTAATTACCAAACCTTTCATTAATAAAGAAAAAATATGTAATTAGACAATTTTTATTAATAATTGAAAAATCACTCAGCCCAATCCGGTTTCTTTCCTGTTGCTTGATAATACAAGGATTCTGGAGATATATCTAAACCATTTTTCCAAGCAATAGTTCCTAATTCTTCATCAACAGAAAAATCTCGAAAAAAATCAATATTATTTAAATTTTTAAAAATTCCCGGCTTCTTGCAATAATGTGATAAATCAATTTCTGCTTCAATGCCATCAGAAAAATGAAAAAGCACTTTATAATTGTCAATATATTTTGCTGTATTTATAAAAATCATAATAACTCCATTAAAGAGGTTCAATATTAATTAATTCTTTTCCATTCTTAGCATTTTCCCAATTAATTAAAAGTTGGTTTTTATGCAATGATGCCCATTCCATTACAAGTCCTAAAGCTCTTGAAGGTAAAAAACCATCTAAAACCTTCATACTGTTAATTTCAATGACTATTTTATCGGAATTATATTTTGCATGAAAATGAGGTGGATTATGGTCATCAAAATACATTGTAACTCACCTTACGCAATTCCTCTTTTGAGAAATGAAAAAGTGTAGTGTTGAAAC
>DAIOVK010000644.1:0-1904 GCA_036759045.1 Kapaibacterium sp. (SeqCode)
TATCAAACGATTTGCAAGCTGGGGCAAAAAGGACGACATCGCCCGCTTCTGCTTCGCTGTATGCTGATTTCACTGCATCTTCAAAGGTTAGCTCTCTTTTACAACTTGTAATGGTGCAATAGTGATTAAAAATGTTATTTTGTTCTTCACCAATGCAAATTATTTTTTTAACTCTTTGTTTTACTAACTCGTCGAGAGCAGAGTAATCATTCAAATCAGCTCGACCACCTGCAATCCAGACTATTGGAGCATCATAGCTCGAAAGAGCATACCAGGAAGCGTTTATGTTTGTTGCTTTGGAATCGTTTACGAAAGTAATTCCATTAATTTTACGGACGAATTCGAGTCGATGCTCGACACCCTGAAATTTCATAAGGGAATCACGAATATTTTCATTCTTTACCTCGAAAGCGCGAGTAGCCAGTGCGGCAGCCATAGCGTTATAACGATTATGGATACCCGGAAGGGATATTTCATTAAGTAGCATTATGTTCTCCTCTTTATGCAAATTTGGAAAGCGTATCGCTAAGTCGTTGTCGCTACAATAAATACCTTGCTGCATCGGATTTATTGAGAAACAAACTACTTGTCCCCGTGCTAACGCTTTCGCTTCTGATGTTTGTTCATCATCACAATTCAAAATTAATAAATCTTTTTCAATTTGATTAGAAAAAATTTTGAATTTTGCTTTTTTATATTCCTCCATTGTGCCGTGGTAGTAAAGATGGTCTGGAGTAATATTCATAATTATTGCTACATTAGGACGATATTTATCAATCCTGTCCAATTGAAAACTGCTTGCTTCGATGACCAAAATTGTATCTTCGCTTACGTTATCAACTAAATCGGAAACTGGCTTGCCTATGTTTCCACAAGCAATGGCTTTCTTTCCGGAATTATTTAAAATATATGCAATTAGAGTAGTTGTGGTCGTTTTCCCATTCGTTCCAGTAATTGCGATTGTAGGATTTTTTAAAAATTGAGAAGCAAACTCCAATTCAGAAATTATTTTAATTTTTCTTTTCTCAGCATCCTGAATAATCCAAGCTTTTGGAGGCACACCGGGTGAAGTGATAATCACATCAGCAAATTCAAGAGCTTTTTCTGAGTTTGCTCCAAATTCGTAATCAATACCATTAGATTTTAGTATTTCAACTTCATCTTTATATTTTTCAATACTATTGGATTCACTTAAAAAAACATCATTCCCTTTCTTTTTTGCTAACAATGCTGCTGAAAGACCACTTTTACCTGCTCCGATTATTGTATATTTCATATTTTTATTTAATAATTTAATTTTTTAAATTTGTTTTTTTTTAAAAGTAAAATTACTGAATTTATGGCTTTTTTACCAATATATAATTGCTTTCACCCAATAATGAAAAAATCTACTGATGACATTCAGGATATAGACAGCGATTTAGAAAAACTCGCTAATGATATGTTTGAAACTATGTACATCGCTGATGGTATTGGGCTTGCAGCAAATCAGGTAGGTGTTTCAAAATCACTTATCGTTATTGACACTTCAGCAGCTACTAAGAAAAATGACCCTAAATATATATTAATTAATCCTCAGATATTAGAAACATCTGAAGAAACAAATGAATACCAGGAGGGCTGTTTAAGCGTTCCTAAATTTTTTGAAGACGTTATTAGACCTAAAAAAATTAAAGTACGTTTCTGGGATTTGAAAGGAAAAGAATTTAACATTGAAGCTGATGAAACCCTTGCCCGTGTTATGCAGCACGAAATTGACCATTTAAATGGTATTTTATTTTATGAAAGATTAACTCCAATTCGCCGAACTTTATCAAAATCCAAATTAAGTAGAATTCGAAAACGTCAGACTAAACCGGATTATGAAATGGTTTATGAGTAGGTTATTAGGTTATTAGGTTATT
>DAIOVK010000645.1:0-1902 GCA_036759045.1 Kapaibacterium sp. (SeqCode)
CAATTGGCATCCTGGACTGAGCTTCGCCACGACAATCTATTATACGCAAAGCAATCATATTCAGGAATGCCGATTTGTTCATTTCCAGATGTATATGTAGAACCAATTCCGGCATTTTATAAAGCAGTAAGAACCCTTGCTAATAGTGCTGCTGAAAAAATAGATTTATACCTTAATGAAGATTTCATTCTGTCTGACTATATTTATTTTAAGAAAAGAATTCTTTCATATTTACGTAATTTAGATTCTTTGTCTGGCATATTGGAAAGCATTGCTACAAAAGAATTTAATAAACAAAGTATAAGTTCAGACGAAAATACTTTTCTACTTTCTACTTTTTCTCAAATGGGCAGTTGTGCGGCAGATTCATTTCCAAATAGTTGGTATTCCAGTTTATATTATAATAATGACCCTCATAAAACAGATTATATAGTTGCAGATGTGCATACTTCTCCAGCTGATGAAGGTGGTGGTATAGTAGGATGGGTTTATCACATTGGAACAGGAAAATTAAATACTGCTATGATTGTTGTGAACGCTCCAGATGGTTCAAGACGTGCTTTTGTAGGACCGGTAATGAGTTTCTATCAAAACACAAGTATTAATTTTAAAAGATATACTGACGAAGAATGGGATGAAATCTATTTAAATTCCGCTTCAACTATGAAACCGGATTTTGTGAATTTATATTTAGCAGGTCCAACTGGTGAAATGCCTTCGATTAATAAACCATCTTTACCACTTGGTGTTGAAGATGATGATTTTATTACTGATAATTGTGTAAATATCACTAATTTTCCTAATCCTTTTATAAATTCAACAATTATCAATCTTAATCTTAATTGTTTAACCAAACCGGCAATTGTAAGTATAAGTATATTCAATCTAAATGGCAATTTGGTCAATAATTTGTTTAATGGCGAGTTGTTTAAAGGTAACTATTCAGTTAGATGGGATGGCTGTGATAGCAAAAATAATAAAGTAAGCGAAGGAGCTTATTTATATAAAGTAATTATAAATAATAAAATATATTACGGAAAGCTTTTGAAAATTGAGTAGTAAATGATTGAAAAGAAAAGCACTAAAAGTTGTCTTTCAACAGTTCAGGAGAACAAAACTTTAAGTAGATAGATATTCCATATCTGTTAGATATGGAATATCTTATTTTCAATAGCCACTAGCTTTAGCTAGTGGAGTAATTTTTTAAAAACCTGATAAAAATTTCTTGTTATTCTGCCCCCATATAAAGTAAATGCTTTGTTTAAATGGAGATGACATCTTTTAAACTTTTGCAAAGTTAAGAAACTTTACAAAAGTATTTAGTTCTTTCTATTTTGCGAAAGTTTATTAACTTTTGTATTGTTTTGTTAGGTAAGCGTAAAGATGTCATTTCGAGTGCAGCAAAGAATGACAAGGTAACTTATGTAATTTCCATTTAAAATAAAAGTCTTCTTTTATCTGGGGGTTGCCAATGACAAGCATGCGAAATAACAAACTACGAGGTAGCAGGAGTTCTTAATTTCATTTTTTTAGTTTTTAACAAATTTCTATATCATATTTATCTAAAAGTCCGATTATTCCGGGAAAAGAAAATCTTGCTTTTTTAAGTTTATTTGCTTCTGGATTAATTGAATAGTTGAAAGAAGTTGAAAAATCTGCTTTTTCTAAAATAGTGTTATCAAATGTTGCACGTTTTAAATCGCATTTATCAAAAATAGAAGAAGTTAAATCGGTATAAGAAAAATCTACTTCATTCAGTTTGGAGTTAATGAAGGAAGTCTTTTTTAACTTTAATTTATAAAATGAAGATAAATTTAAAATGCAACTCTCAAATGAAAAAGAAAGTCCAAATTTATTGCATAAATCGAACCGTAACCCAATAATTTTGCAATCTTTAAAACT
>DAIOVK010000646.1:0-1899 GCA_036759045.1 Kapaibacterium sp. (SeqCode)
TATCAAGGTAATTCGGTTTTTCTTCTTTAAGTTCTTTGAATAAATCCGGAAATTCTTCTAATTTAACTTCTTTTACAGCTTCATCTAATATTTTTTGGTATAAATCGAAACCGATTTCATTAATAAAGCCGCTTTGCTGGGGACCGAGCAAATCGCCGGCTCCGCGAATTTCCATATCTCTCATAGCAAGATTAAATCCACTTCCAAGCTCAGTAAATTCTTCTATTGCGAGCAAACGTTTTAATGTATTTCCACCAATTGTTTTGATTGGAGGAACAATCAGGTAGCAGTATGCCTGAATATTGCTTCTGCCTACTCTGCCGCGTAACTGGTAAAGTTCTGCAAGACCAAAGTGATGAGCCCTGTTGATAAAAATAGTATTCGCGTTTGGAATATCCAAGCCAGATTCAATAATTTTTGTTGCTAAAAGGACATCAATTTTTTTTGCAAGGAATTTTTCCATAACTTTTTCTAATTCACTTGTTTTAAGCTGCCCGTGAGCAACCCCAATCCTTAAAGTTGGAAGAAGTTGCTGCAAATCCATTGCAATTCTATCAATATCATTTACTCTATCTGTAACAAAAAAGACCTGTCCGCTTCTTTCGATTTCCTGCTTAGTTGCTTCAATAATTGTCTTATTGTTCCACTCAATTATTTCAGTAACTGTTGGTATTCTGTTCCTTGGTGGTGTTTCAATTACGCTTAAATCTCTTGCGCCGAGTAGCGAGAAATTAAGCGTTCGTGGAATCGGAGTTGCAGTCAATGTTAAAGTATCCACATTTGCTTTCATTGCTCTTAAACTTTCTTTTGCACCAACACCAAAGCGATGCTCTTCGTCTATGATTAACAATCCTAAATCTTTGAACGCAATATCTTTACTCAATATTCTATGAGTTCCGATTAAAATATCTAATTTCCCTTCTTTTAATTTTTTTAAGATATCCTGTTGCTCTTTTTTTTGTTTAAATCTTGAAAGAGAATCAATTATAATGGGATATTGCTTCATTCTGTCGGAAAAAGTAATATAGTGCTGCTCTGCTAAAATGGTAGTTGGAACGAGAACGGCAACTTGCTTTCCAGCTTGAACAGCTTTGAAAGCAGCACGTATTGCAATTTCTGTTTTTCCGAAACCGACATCACCGCAGACTAATCTGTCCATTGGAGTTTCAGATTCCATATCTTTTTTGACTGCATCAGTTGTTTCTGCCTGGTCCAAAGTATCTTCATAAATAAATGATGCTTCGAGCTCTTTTTGCCAAATATTATCAACCGGATAAGCAGTACCTTTTACTTCTTTTCGCTTAGCATAAAGTTTAATTAAATCGAAAGCGAGTTCTCTTAATCTTTGTTTGGTTTTGGCTTTCTTTCGCTTCCACTCATTTGTGCCTAAACGGGAGAGCTTGGGGACTACACCATCTGCAGCATTATATTTTTGTATTAGATGAAGATAATTTAAATTAACGTAGAGAGTCCCGTCATCAGCAAAGATTAGTTTTATGCAGTCCTGCAGCTTTCCAGCCACCTGAATAGTTTGAAATCCATTGAATTTGCAAATACCTTTCTCTTCGTGGACGAGATAATCGCCAATATTTAGCTGCTTAACTTCTTTTAAAGATATGCTTTGCTTTTGCTTATATTTTTTTGAACGGATTAGAACCTGTTTGCGTGAAAAAATTTGATGTTCAGTAAAACAGGCAATTTTGTTTTGTTCTAAAATGAAACCTTCAAAGAAATCTTTTTCTAACCAGATAATATTTTTTAAATATTGCTCTATATAGAATTCAATCCCATTAAATTGATTTTCATCATCATCTTTCATTTCAGCGAGTTCAATGGCGTTTTCTATAATTTCGCGAAAACGCTGCAAGTGGATTTTCCCTTCTGCCGAAATTATAATTT
>DAIOVK010000647.1:0-1888 GCA_036759045.1 Kapaibacterium sp. (SeqCode)
ATGGCAGTATGGCTTTTGACCTTTATAAAGATAATATTTTTGATGTTCCTCTTCAGCTTCCCAAAATATTGTTGCTGGCATTATTTGGGTAACTGCATTTATACCTTTTTCTTTCAAAATATTGATTAAATCTATTGAAATTGCTTTTTGCTCTTCGTTTGTATAAAAAATAGCAGAACGATATTGCTCTCCGATGTCTGGTCCCTGGCGATTTAATTGAGACGGGTCGTGAATTTCAAAGAAAAGTTTTGCAAGATTTTCGAAAGATATTTTTTGATTATCGAACTTAACTTCAAGTGTTTCTATATGCCCGGTATTTTCGTAACAGACTTGTTCGTAAGTAGGATTTTCTACAAATCCTCCCATATAGCCAACTTTGGTTGCGAGAACTCCCTCATACTTTTGGAAATAGTATTCAACACCCCAAAAGCAACCACCAGCAAAATAAGCAGTTTCGATATTATCCATTTTCTTTTTTAATGAAGTTTAAAGACAAAGAATTAACACAATGTCGTGTATTCTTTTTTGTAAAATTTTCACCAGTAAATACGTGACCAAGGTGGGCACCGCAATTATTGCAAATAATTTCTGTTCTTCTTCCGTCTGCATCAGTTGAACGTTTGATAGCTCCTTCTATTTCATCATCAAAGCTGGGCCAACCGCATCCTGAATCAAATTTATCTTCTGAGCGGTAAAGCTCTGTATTGCATCGTTTGCAGGTATAAAAACCTTCTTCAATATGATAATAATATTTCCCTGAAAAAGGAATTTCTGTTCCTTTGTGAATAATAATTCTCTCTTCTTCAGTAGTTAGTTTATTGTAGCTGTGCATAATTAATTTTTCCTTCTTAATCTGTAAGCATTTAGCAAAAGCCCAACCATAGCAGAATTAGTAAGAAGAGCTGAACCACCGTAACTTAAAAATGGCAGAGGTATTCCCATTACCGGCATCAGTCCTATTACCATACCAATATTAATTATTGAATGATAAAAGAATATCGAAGCTATACCAAAAGATACTATACTTAGATATTTACTGTTTGATTCTGCCGATATTCTTAATGCTCTTAGCATCAGCGAGGCAATAAGAATAATTACTACAGAACCTCCTACAAATCCAAATTCTTCTGTTGGGACACAAAAAATAAAATCAGTGCTTTGCTCAGGTATGTATCTGAGTTGGGTTTGTGTGCCTTGAAGAAATCCTTTGCCAGTCATACCGCCACTACCTACCGCAAGAGTAGATTGAATAACATTATAACCTTTACCTCTTGGGTCGTTTCCCGGATTTAAGAAAGTTTCAATTCTACCCTTTTGATGTGGCATTAAATTATTGAATATTAGTGGGCTTGCCATCCCTATAACAACAGCAAATACAATTGCTAAAGTAGAAATATATATTTTTTTTCTGAATAGTATAGTAACAGCAGAAAAAATTACCAACGACACAATATAATAAGTAGTTCCTAATAAAGATATTAAAAAAATAACTGGTAAAGCAATAACAATAAACAAAGTAAAAATATCAAAACCTACCCAAAGCAGAACTCCAAGAAGAATTGCAGCAAATACAGATGCAGTTCCTACGTCTGGTTGAAGAACAATCAGTGCTACGGGAACAATTACAATTAGGGCTAAAGTACCTAAGTCCCTGATTTTCTTTATATCAGCCCCTTTAGATGTAAGAAATTTAGCTACTGCAAGTAAAGTAACTAATTTTGCTAATTCTGCGGGTTGAATCCCAAAACCTCCGAAACCAATCCAACCTTTCGTTCCAGCTATTTCTTTCCCAAAAAATATCACAATTAATAATAGAACTAAAGTTGAAATATATGCTACTTCGGTATATGCTACTATCCATCTTAAAGGAAGAAACATTGTAATAAAC
>DAIOVK010000648.1:0-1881 GCA_036759045.1 Kapaibacterium sp. (SeqCode)
TTTACCTTTGTCTGTCATTCTGAAGCGCAGCGAAGAATCTCAAGTTTCGTGTTAGTAATGACTTATTAGATTCTTCACTTCGTTTAGAATGACAGGATAGAATTATGTCATCTCCATTTAAATGAAGCACTTGCTTTATATTGAGGTTCAGAATGACATCTTTACGTTTGTCTGTCATTCTATCAGCTTGCTGATAGTATGACTGAAATAAACACTGTTTCTAAATCTCAAATTATTTGTTAGCAATGACTTGTGAAATTCCTCACTTCGTTGCCAATGACATCTTTACTTTTGACAGTCATACTATCAACAAGTTGTTCGAATGACAGTAAAATAATTATAAAAACAATATACGATAAATAAAGTCGTCTTTTCATTATGAAATATAAAATAATATATATTGCAGTAATACTGCTAATAAGTTTATCATTTTCGTTGAAAAGTAGTGAAAATGTTAAAGTAACAGCTATATTTGGAACAACCGAAGTCCAAAATAACGAGGCAGTTTCCATTCTTTTCAAATTTAAAATTAAAGAGCAATGGCATATTTACTGGAAAAATCCGGGCGATTTTGGTCTCCAAACAAAAATAACGTTATCTGACACTAACTTTTTCAAAATTGTTGATATATATTTTAAAACACCAATCTATTTTGAAGATGAGGATTTAATTAGTTACGGCTATTCAGATTCTGCCTTTTTGCTTGTAACTATTATGCCATTAAAACCTTTAAAAGATATTAAATATGATAAATTGAAATTTGATGTGTCCTGGCTTGAATGTAAGGACAGATGCCTTCCGGGTAAACAAAAAATTGAGTTATCTATTAAAGAAGCTAAAGCAAATCTAACTGAGTATTTAAAATATTTTCCATCCGAACAAAGCGACTGGCAGTTTTCTGCCGAATTAGAAAACGAAGCTATTTCGATTAGAATAATAAAACCCGAATGGTATAAACATAAAATCCCAAATGTTGAATTTTTTCCCGCTGAACTTGGATATTTTGAAAACAAAGGGCATAAATTTAAGATAATTAACGATAACGAGGCACTTTTAGAAATACCATTAGATATCTATCGCGAAAATGACCCAAACGAAATAAAAGCAGTTTTTAAATTTTCAAATTTAATAGATAAAGACAATATTTTTAATTCAATAGAAAAATCAATCATTATAAAAAAATAAAGGAAATTATATGTATAAATCAATCATAACATTAGCAGTTCTGCTATTTATTCAATTTTCCAGCAATGCTTTTTCTGAAGAAAAGGCAAAAATTGGTGAAGCAGCTCCAAATTTTACATTAACCGACAGCTATCGTATAGCCCACAAACTGTCTGATTTTGCCGGTAAATTTGTAGTATTGGAATGGATTAACTTCGATTGTCCTTTCGTTAAAAAGCATTACGACAGCGGGAATATGCAAAAACTACAAAAAGAATATACAAAAAAAGATGTAGTTTGGCTTTCAATCTGTTCTTCTGCTCCGGGAAAGCAGGGACATTTCGATAATGCTGAAATTAATAATCGTATCAAGGAACATAAAGCATCTCCTACAGCATATTTAATTGATGAAAAAGGAGAGGTGGGTCGATTATATTCTGCGAAAACTACTCCCCAAATGTTTATTATAAATCAAAAAGGAGTACTGGTATATGCTGGTGCTATTGATGATATTAAATCTACAGATATTTCAGATATTGAAAAAGCAAAAAACTATGTAAAAGAAGCACTTAATTCTCTTTTCAAAGGAAAAGAAATTAATAATAAAACTTCAGTTCCTTATGGCTGCTCTGTAAAATATTAAGGGGGAGTTCAAATAGTTTAATTTTTATTTTCATTCTGAGCCCCGGATAAACATCTGCTTTATTTAAATGAAGA
>DAIOVK010000649.1:0-1874 GCA_036759045.1 Kapaibacterium sp. (SeqCode)
TGGATTCTGGCATACGCCAGAATGACTAGTAAAGATGTCATTGGCAACGAAGTGAGGAATCTCAAGTTTCGTGGTAGCAATGACTTGTGAGATTCTTCGCTTCGCTTCAGAATGACACAAGATAGTAAGTCTTTTAACAAATTACAACACTTGTGGAAAAAAATATAATTTACCCGTGATTTTCGTTTGTTTGTATAAAAAAACAAAAATTTTATTTTTCGTATAAGAATACCTATTGCCCTTATTTAATTTCAACTAATTCTTTTTCGAACCAGGCAGCAAAATCAAAAAAATGATTAATGTAGTATTTTTGCTCACTATTCTCCAATTTTTTTAATTGAATTATAGTGTTTGTAATTAAATTTTTCTTTTCAGTTATATTATTTTTATTGCAAACAGAACGGAAAAACTTTATTAGTACTTTTTCAATTGGAAATTGTTTTCGTTTTGAACGAATAGTTTTTGCCCAAGAATCCACAGAGTATATTAAGCTATCGAAGTTATTTAATTTGTAATGAGCAATAAATTCAAATAGTTTAAACATAGAACTATTCATTTCAAATCTGGTAATTTTAAATCTTTTTTGAGAAATTCGGTTGGCAGCATCAAAATTATTATTATCAATATATGCTCTTGCTATAGTAAAACATAAAAGAATATTTTGAACTCTATCAATACTTAAATTATTTCTTTCGAAATAATCTTCAGCTTCAATAGCAAGTTTTTCAGCTTCTTTGTATTGTCCTGTTTGATGAAATAAAGCTAAAGTCCGGTAGTACTTACCTTTAGTAATATAAATAGTTTCTTCTTTTGTCTTGTTTTTAATATTAATGAACTCATTCATTATATAATTAAACATTTCTACGTTTTTAATCAAACTGCAACAATATAATAAGTTATTCATCAACTGAAAATACTCATCTCTTGAAAAGAAAATCGGATTACTTTTATATAATTCATATTGTTTCATTTGTATTTCATAACCCTTTTGAAATTCATTTTGAATAAAATAGATAATAGCATTAATATAGAGCCATACACTTTTTGCTTTAACACTAAGAACTTCATTTTCAGGCATTATTGCGGAATGACCATAAGTTTCAATAAATTTTTTATCATCAAAATTATAAGTATTCTCATTGAACTGAAATTGCTGCAACTCTGCTTTAATAGTTAATAAATTATTTAAATTATCAATAATAATATTGATTTTTTCTCTTTCTTCTTTTAATGTTTTCAGATAATCATAATTAAGAATAAAACAATGATTAAAGCAAAGAGATATTTCCAATGAAATTATTTGAAGCAGTAATTCATATTCCTCATAGAGATAAGCATTCTTTTTTGCTCTAATCAAATATTTTTGAGCTTTGTCATTTAATTCTTTATCAATCAGAACTTGAATGTAGTTAATATCTTTCTGGATTTTCCATTTAAAAGAACTTTCATAATTATAATTAATTAAACTTGAAAGAATTTTTTCCATTAAACGTTCTTTTTCAATAGAAAAATTTTTCTTCAGATTATTATAGCCAGTTTTTTTATTTAACTCTTCTAAATTAATTCCACCATTATTTAATATCGTATTATATAAAGTAAGATAATGCGAATCTGATGTTTCTTTATAAAGCTTTGAATATTTAGTGAAATAATCCTTTTCAGATTTTGTTAATTTAAAAATTAAATTTTTTAATGAATTATCCTTAATTTAAAAATTAAGTAATTATATTATATATATTTAGTATTATAAGGAAATGTAAATTTACAAAAATATTCTCTTTTTGCAAATGTTTTTTAATAGTAAATTTAGGATTTCAGTCCCTATAATAAAAATAAAGGAGTAAAGAGGTTTGCCTCGTAAAGAACAATTGCGC
>DAIOVK010000650.1:0-1858 GCA_036759045.1 Kapaibacterium sp. (SeqCode)
GAATTAGCTCTAAGAAAATTGACCCAAATTTCAATAACGATATGAGAAGCGTTACTTGGTTCCAAGGAGATGATGAATAAAAGATATATTACCAAGTTGCATTCATAGAAACAATTAAAATGTCATTCCGAACCCCCTGATAAAGCAAATGCTTTATTTTAAATGGAAATGACAAAATGTGTCATTCTGACGAATGTCAGAATCCATCTTAAAAAATAGTTTTTATTGGTCATTAGTCATTTGTTATTAGTCATTAGTATTTTTACTAATAACTAATGACCAATGACGAATAACTAAAAAGTAAGATGGATTCTGGCATACGTCAGAATGACAGTAAAAGATGTCATTGGTAAATGAAGTGAGAAATCTCATATTCTGTGGTATCAATGAGTTGTGAGATTCCTCACTTCGTATCAGAATGACATATAAACATATTATATTTTTAAAAACAACTTGGTATAAGTCATGCTATCAACTTGTTGATAGTATGACTGGAGAATAATAATTAATTGAAATTATTTTATATTCTAAAAATCTATGATAAAAGAAAAAAATAAAATTGCTATGTGTGTCGATTTGGATAAGACGTTGATTCTGACTGACTCTTTATATGAATCATTTCTTTTATCTATAAAAAAAAATCCAGTAGTATTAATTCTTTTTCCTTTTTGGTTAATCAAAGGAAAAGAATATTTTAAAGAAAAAATATGTGAAAAAGTAACTTTAAATATACAAAAATTACCATTCAATAAAAGAATATTAGAAAAAATTGAGGAAGCCAGAAAAGAAAACAGAGAAGTCGTTTTGGCAACAGCAAGCACCCGAAAAATCGCCGAACAGATTGCTAATCACCTGCAGATTTTTGATAAAGTTGAATCAAGCCGAAGCAATTACAATTTAAAAGGAAAAAATAAACGTGATAAATTAGTCGAAATGTATGGGGAAAAAGGATTTGATTATGCCGGCGACAACTTTGCAGACATTCCGATTTGGCAGTCGGCAAACGCTGCTATTTTAGTAAATCCATCAAAAAAATTAATCAAAAAAGTAGAGCAAATAACCAAAATTGATGAAATAATATACTCAAATTAATATGCAATTAAAATTAATAATCAAGCAAATACGTGTTTACCAATGGGTAAAAAATTTCCTATTATTTTTGCCACTAATTATGGCTCATAGAATTGAAGACTACTATTCCATTATTAGCTTGTTCTTAGGATTTATTTCATTTAGTTTGGCTGCATCAGCAGTTTATGTAATTAATGATATTGCTGATATTGAGTCTGACAGAAAACATCCAACAAAGAAAAACCGACCTTTTGCTTCTGGAAAACTTCCTGTCTCTTATGGTTATATTCTTGCTCCGCTTTTTTTTATAATTAGCTTAGCAATTGCTATTTTAGCTTTAAATATTCAATTTATTTTAATTTTAATAAGCTATATTATATTAACTACTCTTTATTCATTGATTTTAAAGAAATTATATATTGTTGACATAATAGTCCTGTCCTTTTTATATACTTTAAGAATTATGGCTGGTGCTTATACAGTGGATATTCCAATTTCAATTTGGCTTACTGAATTTTCAATTTTCTTTTTCCTGAGCATTGCAACAATAAAAAGATATGCTGAACTTAATATTATAAAAGATAACAACGAGAATCAGGCAAGAAGAAGAGGTTATTCAGTTCAGGATTTAACCATAATGCATCAAATAGGGATTACAACAGGTTTTCTTTCGGTGCTTGTTCTCACTTTATATATTAATAGTAAAAGTTCAGAATATTTAATCGGTAAAGTAGGGGAAAGCTTATATACTAAGCCGGAACTACTTTGGATTATTGCCGTCTTTGCA
>DAIOVK010000651.1:0-1827 GCA_036759045.1 Kapaibacterium sp. (SeqCode)
GGTAATGACTGCGGAACTTTATTTTCGATGAATCCAGATGGAACTAACTGTGTCTTTCACTATTTTTTTGATTGTAGTGCTGAAGATGCTCCTACCAGTCCTGTTGCTTCTCTTATTTTCAATGATGGCTATTTCTATGGTGTATCTGCAAGCGGTGGAGTTAATAACGACGGCACTGTGTATCGCTATGGTCCCTTCCCACAGCCAGCTTCAGTTGTTACAATTGGTTACGGCTATTTAACGCCTACTTCTGTTCGATTATTTGGAGAAATAACTAGTACCGGTGGAGAAAATTGCAACGAACGCGGCTTTTGCTTTAGTGATATAAACGAAGAACCAACTTTAGATGACGGTTACATAACAGAATTTGGAAGTTATGAAGCTGGTGAATATAATCTATTTATTGAAAATTTATTAATTCCAAATACAACTTATTATTACAGAGCATTTACCGTTAATAGCACTGGCACTTATTACGGCGATGTCCTTGAATTTACTACTCCTTTACCGAATCTGGCTGCTCCCTTGCTTATAGCACCTTCAGACAATTCAGTTGTGGGAATCACTACTCCAACTTTTCAATGGAATCCCGTTGAGGCAGCTACTTCCTACACTTTGCAGGTATCTACTGACCCAAATTTTGAATCATTTGCAATTGATATTGCACTTGCTGACCCCTGGTTTACTCCTGAAACAGCTTTAGAAAACTTTACAACATATTACTGGCGGGCAAAAGGCACCAGCGAACTACAAGATGGCGATTGGTCAGATGTTTGGACTTTCTCTATCAGTCAAATCACTTTACCTACTGTATCTACAAGTATTTGGGGAGAGCTAACTTCGACTACAGCTCACGTATTTGGTGATATTTTCAATACTGGCGGTGAAGATTGCACGCAGCGTGGTTTTTGCTTCAGCTCCACAAATGAAGAGCCAACTATTGATGATATTGTGCAATCTGAATTCGGACTCTTCGGTATTTCTAATTATGATATGATTTTGACTGATTTAACTCCAAATACAACCTATTATTACAGAGCTTTCGCAGAAAATAGCGTTGGTTTTGGCTATGGAAATGTATTGAGTTTCACTACTGAAGAACCAGAAGAGGATATTCAATCACTTACATTTATTCAGGGTTGGAATTTGGTTTCAAGCTATATAAATCCAACAAATCCAAATTTTGCTCAAATATTCGAAAGCGTTGCAAACAATATTATAATAGCAAAGAATCAAGCCGGACAGATTTATTCTCCTCAATTCGGTATTAACGATATTGGAGATTGGAATCCAACTGAAGCATACCAGTTCTATACAAATAGCTTCTTTGAATTTGATTTTACTGGACAAGTTTTAATACCTTTTGAAAATTCAATTAATCTTCAACAGGGCTGGAACTATATTGCTTATTTACGAACTTCTCCTATGGCTATTGAAGAAGCTCTTGCCTCAATAATTAATAATATTAAAATTGTGAAAAACAGAAGTAATCTGATTTTCGTTCCGGCATTTCAAATAAACACAATAGGAAATATGCTTCCCGGACAGGGATACAGGGTATATGTAAACCAAGATGTTATTCTTACTTATCCCGATAACTAATATCATATAGATAGCTTATTTATCTACAATCAATCTTCGTAGCAGTGAGCATAACTGCTATGAAGCTTTTTTTATAAACTATGGTTTATTTGATTCTTTTGATTTATATTATTTTCATTCTTAATCTCTAACTCTCCCAAATTTACGTATTGTTTTGTATTTGTTTTTTTTAAATATAGACTAGTAGCAGTTTATCTTGAATTTCATCTCTAATTATCTATTACG
>DAIOVK010000652.1:0-1821 GCA_036759045.1 Kapaibacterium sp. (SeqCode)
TATTCCTATTAGAGTAAAAATAAACAACAATACAAGTATTGCTGCACCAACATTTTTAGTAAAAGTAAAAATCTTTAAACAAGGTGACCAAAACGATTCAACTAAAGCAATATATTGCAGGACTGAACAGCTTCCATTCCTTTCCGGAGCAAGCGATATTGAAATTTATATGCCAAACTGGAATGCAAAAGCAGTTCAAATGGATACAACTGAAAGCTATTTAATTGTAGCAAATTTAATTATGTTTAAACCAGATGGAACCAAAGGCGATATGGTTTCAGCAAATGATACCTGTAGATTTAAATTTACTTTAAGAACAAAAGACGTATTTGCTTACGACCCGGTTGACAATCCAACCAATGACGTTCCACATCCACTATTCAGTAATATTACTGGAAGAGGTCTCAATCTTTTCGGTTATAGTTATGGTGGAAGAGGTGTGCTGGCTGAACCAAGAGGAACTTATACTGAAGTACCTTTTGGTGTTGGTGATACCCGTGGTAGCGGCTCCGGACAAATTGGTGTTAAATTTACATTATTGCAAGCCGATACTATTAAAGGTTATCAGGCACTCTTTGCAAATTTGAACCAGGCACCCGATTATATTGCATTTTCAACGTATAAAGACCAAAACGGACAGCCCGGCGATTTAGTTCCAAATTCTTATATGCTTCGTGAACGTGGTATTGGAGACGGACAAAATGGCGAAATGAAATTCAATCAATATGTAACATATCAATTAGAACAACCTGTGATTTTAAATGAAGGTTCTTATTGGGTAATCATTTCTCAGCTTGGACAAACAGGTCTTGAACTCGGTGCTTCAAAATCTCGAATGGGATTAAGAACTACAAGTATTTACAAGCCGGTTCCAGTAACAAATGAAACTCCTGTTGGTGCTTCCGGCTACAATATGATGGTTGACAAAGCATTCCGTAAAAAGAATACAAGTGGTTTTATGATTAATGAAAATTACTTCATCTATGAAAATTCAATGGGAAGTGGCTCCTGGTCACAATTTATGCCTACCGTAGGTAATCCGGGATTTGCACACTTGCACCACTATGGTATTTCTCCAGTTGACCAATCAACTGCTACTCTTTCAAGAGGCACATGGATCCCAATGTTACGTCCATACTTCGGATTTAGACAATATGTAAGTTCTTATGAATATAATCCTTGCAGTGATGATGTTATTCCGGTTTCTTTGGTTTATTTCAACGGACAAATCCGCAAACAAGCCGTAGAACTTTACTGGGAAACAACTTCAGAAATAAACAATTCCGGCTTCCAAGTCGAAAAGAATGTTTACACTGAAAATCAATCAGAAGATTGGAAGCAAATCGGTTTCGTTAAGGGTGCTGGAACTTCCAACTCTACAAATCGTTACAATTTCATTGACCAGGACGTTACCGCCAACAATACATATCAATACCGCTTAAGACAAGTCGATAAAGATGGTGTTGTTTCCTGCGATAATTATTCTAAAGTCGTTACTTTACATTATGATAATATTGAAGATGTAATTTTAGAACAAAATCAACCTAATCCATTTAGTGTTGATACTAAAATTAAATTCAGAATTCCTGAAAAGAACAGAGTAATTCTTGAAATAGTTGATATTTTTGGAAACAATGTAAAAACTTTAGTCAATACAGAATTGGCACCTAACAGATATGAATATATTTGGGACGGATACAATTCTAACGGTGAAATTATGTCCACCGGAACTTATATTTACAGATTAAAAGTAGGCGATAATGTTTATTCCGGTAAAATGTCGTTTATTAGATAAAATGTGTTATGTAGAATAAATATAAT
>DAIOVK010000653.1:0-1813 GCA_036759045.1 Kapaibacterium sp. (SeqCode)
GCTACCGTTGGTTATGTTAAATCATTGCTTAATAATACAGATTGGATTTGGAAAGCAGATGTTATAAGTAAAACAAGCACTGTTCCTGATACTCCATCTGACGGCGATAGATATTTAATTGTTGGTTCAACACCGGGCGGGGCTTGGGAAGGTCATTTAAACGACATTGCGGAATGGGATAGCGGCACAAGCACTTGGATATTTGAAACACCTGAAGATGACCCGTTGGTTAAATGGGCTGTTCGAACTACTGACGATGGACATATTCATTTATGGGATATACTTAATAGTAAAGCTCAGTGGGTGGACTTGGGTGGAATGTTTTCTTATTATCAAGGTAATGGTATATTAATAGACGGCACTACTATATCATTTGTTGCAAAAACTGATGGTGGGTTAAACGTAGGGGCAACTGGTGCTTATATTGATTTCGTTAGTCCTTTTTACGTAGATGCAAACCACAAATTTAACTTCAAATATTCCGAAGACCATTTCGCAGTTGGAACGTATGAGGAAGAGAGCGGAGTGTTCTTACCTTTACAGCTAACAACAGCAACTGCCCCAATTACAGCCATTTATAATGAAAGCACGCATTTAACCGATATTTCGTTTTCGTATAATTTCCCATTCTATACAAATGCTGGCAAATTTGATTTAAAAGTTAATCCGGTCGGTGGTATTGAAGTCGATGGCACAGCTGGCTTGCAATTAAAAATTGCTACTGATGGTGGTATTCTGCTTAGTGAAACAGGCGAAATTTCTGTCGACCCTAATATAACAGGTATAGATTTTATTGAAGAATTTAGTTTTACAACTACAGATGACCATATATTTTCACTCCCATCGGCATTTACCAACTCGGCATCAGCAAATTTTACTTTATTTTACAAAGTAGGAACAGGGTCGTCAGCTTATTATGAGCCAACTGAGTTTGATTTCCGTGTTTATACATCAGGTTCTAATATCTTAAACGTTTTAGTTCCTTATGACGATTCAATGGCGGGCTATACTTTCAGAATAGTAGCAAAGGCATAAATGAAACCAATATTTTCAATATTTAATTTCCTGAAGGGACTGAAAACTACAAAGTTTCACGATGTCCCTTCGGGAACTGCCGTAAAAATGTATGGCAAAGATGCCGATGATAATTTTGTAGAAGATGATGTGCCAAGCGGTGGTGCAACTGCTTTTACTGAACTTTCAGATGTTCCTCAAAGCTATACAGACCAATCTGGCAAAATGCTTGTAGTAAATGAAGATGAAAACGCATTAGAATTTACAGATGTGCCGAGTGGAGGAAGTTTACCAGCTGGAACTGATGGACAAACATTAAGGAATAATTCTGGGACTTGGGAAGCAAACAATATAATAGAAAATACAGCAACTAGTAATACTTATAAAGCAATAGAAATATCAGACGATTCTCCATCAGGTGCGTATAAAGTAAGGATTAGAGGGCATGGCAGTTCTGTAGCTGATAGTGTACCTTATATAGGAATGGAATTTGGAAATAACTTAACTATAAGTGCATCCAGTTTAAGTCTAAGAGGTAGAAGTAGCACAGGTTCAAGTTACGGGTTTGTAGGGCTTGGCTCATATTTTGGTGCAACATTAGGGCAATTTATTAATATTCAAGGGAGTAGCACAACTGCTATTATGGCAGGTCCAACTTTTATGTTATCAGGCTTAACTGCTTCTAAATTAGTTGCAACTAATGCAAGCAAAGAACTTGTTAGCACTGATTTAATCGCACTTTCGGGTGGCTCAGTAGTAAAAATGCTAACAGCAGATGCTACGAGAGAAAGCAATACAA
>DAIOVK010000654.1:0-1810 GCA_036759045.1 Kapaibacterium sp. (SeqCode)
CTTATGATGCGGATACTCAAAATTTTGTTAATACACAAAAATCAGATAAAAATGAAATGCAATTACAATCAATTCCCGCTTTAATTTGGGTATGCAACCATGGCTTAAGTAAATATGTTAGTATATCAACTTTTGATGGTGTAACAGGGAAAAGAATTTTTGGGATTGAAGAACAAACTTCTACAGATACAACAACAATAACTTTTAACCATTTAAGATGGGGCTGGTGGACAGCTAATTAATTAACTAAATAAATATAATAATATGGCAAACATTGAAATTGATGGTCATTTATCGCTGGAATTAAATGACTTAAAGAATGCAATGATTGAATTGAAAGATAGAAGTCAAGTAGATTCAAATCATACTGAATATGTAGTAGGCGGGACTATTGCTGCTGGCGGAAGCAATGACGAGCAATTAGTTCTAAGAAGAATCATTATGGACAAAGCAACTACACCTCCTGCTCCAAACAAACTACCTGCAAGTTATCCTGGCAAGCCAGATAATTGTTTAACTTATAGAGCAGAAGATGGATGGCATTATATTTGGCACTATATGCTTAACGAATTAAATTTACCTAATGCAAGTGTAGATTTTAATTCACAAAAGGCAATTAGAGTGGCAAATGGAACTAATGCGACTGATGCAGTCAATTATGGGCAGTTATTAGCTGCTATGGTTGGTTTGTTACCTCAAACTTATGTATTAGCAAGAGTAACTGATTCTGATGATTTAGTTACAAAAAGTGATGGTCAAAGATGGTTAATTGACGGGACTGGAGCTAATGACTTTGAAGGTCAAGATAATAAAGTTGCTACTTGGAATTCTGGAACAAGCACATGGACTTTTGAAACTCCTGCTGCTGGTTGGATTTTAATGAGCTATGAATACCCTGACCCAGATGTTCAGACAAGCCCAAATCCACAATTATATGGATATAATGCTACATCTGACGCTTGGGTTTTGTTATATACTGGTCTAACTTATATAGCAGGAAATTGTATTGATATTGCTTTGGGTGGATTTATTAATGTATTATTAGACGAAAATTCAGTTACAACTGCAGCTGCTGGAACTCAAAATGGAGACCCATTTCAAGAAGGCGATAAGAACGTAGGTGAAATAAAAATTAAATTACCAAATTCTGGTGTGTTGTCTTCTAATGCTGGTGATGGTGGAGTTGTATTAAATTATGATGCAAATACATTAGAAGCATATGCAGGAACATCACCGGATACAAAAAACTATTTAGCAGTTAAAGCTGCTGGTGTTATCGAAGCTGGAGCTGGTTTAACAAGTTCAGTAACAAATCGTAAAACAACTATAAATGCAGTTGCTACAGATGAATCAATATTAGTTGGTGCAGATAGTTTTGGAGTTCAGTTTGGCGGAGCTTTAAAAACATTAAAATTAAATGGTGGAGCTAATGTTGGTGTCGAAGTTAAATTAGACCCCTTAACGATGGAAGTAACTGCCAATGGTGTATCTGCTAAAAATCCAAGACTATTTTTTATTGATACTACAGCAAGAACACATACAGCACAAACAGGAGAAGTAGTTTATACTGTTACACATGGCTTACTAACAAGACAAGTCAAAGTTACTGTTTACAAACTTGATTCAGGTGGAGATATTGTTGGAGTGATTTATCCGCGTATAAACATAAATGGCACAAACACAGTTCAGGTATGTATAACTAATCAATTAAGCACTTTTGATTTTAAAGTTGCGGTGGAGGCATAATGGATTTGTGTGGAGATAATTTAGAAAATGTAGGCAAAATAATAAATGCCCCTTCGGGAACTGC
>DAIOVK010000655.1:0-1803 GCA_036759045.1 Kapaibacterium sp. (SeqCode)
AGCAAATGGAATACTGCTTGTTGAAAAAGTCCAAACATCAGAAAATACTCCTTCTGAACATTCATTTTGTCCTTTCACCCTCCAGAATATTTCAGAACCTAATGGAAGCGTTGAAATCATTATCTGCGTTTCAGGAACAATAACATCATGAGTTATATTATTGAATGCTACATCTGTTGCAATTTGTAATTGATAGGAACTTGCCCCAGTTACTGATTCCCAGTTAAAAAATTGGACTGGGTCTAATTCTCCTCCGCCTGCTGGGGAAATCAAATTAGGTGCAATTAAATCACCTTCTGTTACAAAGCCAAAGGTTCTTGACCAATAACTAATATTTTCGCCATCAGTTGCATTTACTCTCCAAAAATATTGAGTTACTTCGTCTAAATCGTTAGCTTCTGTTAACTGATAGCTTGATGTCGTAGTTACAGTTTCAAAAACTGGAAAATTGAAATCAATATCTTGAGCTACCTGAATTGTATAACTTATTGCACCTTCACAGTCTGACCATTCAAACAAAGGAGTAGTATTTGCACAAACTGATTTGTGCAATGGACTTTCAAGGAATGGAGGAAATACTTGTGGAATCTCTAACTGAAACTGCATATTGGGCCTACTAGATGTCAAATTCGTCCATTCAGGATATCCGGTACATATTGTTTCATTATTATCATTTTGATAATAACGGGAAGCAATATAAGAACAATTAGTTATATAGCAAGATTCATTAGAGGAGGATTCCATATTGTTGAAACAAACATCAACTAATAAGCTTGATACTCCGTCCCAGAAGTAAGGTGATGAAAATTCGTGCATATTCCAACCTTCAGTAGGCACATAAGCATCGTTATAATAAACAGAAGTAAATCCTTCCATATCCCAATCATTGCCGAGCTCAGTATTATTAACGCTTTTTAGTTTTATTTCATAACTTTCAAGTGGCACACCACTGTTAATTACTGCTACATTAAAACCTAAAGACATTAAAAATCCGGGAGAGCCACCGGCTTCGATGATTTCTTCGGGGCGAATCAGGAATTGTTGCTTTGCTCCACCTGAGGCATTCCCATATCCGGTTGGATAACCCCACTGATAATTAGTTTCAGTTTCGGTACCAACTTGAAAATAAGAACCGGTAGTAAAAGTCCACGCTTCAGACCAATCTCCAGTGTTGGCTGGATTTGTCATTGCAACTCTCCACCAATACTGTGTATTCATTTCGAAATAATCTAAAATGTATCTTGTCCTCGTTAATGTCGGCAAATCTACTACTAAACTAGAAAAATCCGGTGTTGAGGAAATCTGAAGATAGTAATTTAATGCAGCGATATTTCCTTCCCATGAAAATTCAGTATTTGGCATAAGATTTTCAGCACCATCACCGGGACTCAGTAATACGGGTTGAGGCAAATCTCCGTCTGTGAAAAAAGAGAATTTTCTTGACCATGCACCATAAATTCCTTCGTTGTCTAATGCTCTGACTCTCCAGTAATACTTACTTAATGGTGTAAGACTATTTATTGCTTGATACTGAGTTGTTTCAATTGCTTCAACGTCAATATCTAAAATTGAAAAATTACTTAAACTGGAGACCTGGATCTGATATGAAACTGCATAATCTACTGCTTCCCATTGGAACAGCGGAGTATCATCAATTCCATAAGAGCCGTTTTCTGGTGTTGTAAGTATTGGAGGAGGATTACCAAAAGGAAGCATTGAGTAAGCATAAACTTTATATGGTTCACCTTGAATTAAACCACCTATTACAAAAGTGCCAGGCAGCATATCTGTTGAATTAAACAA
>DAIOVK010000656.1:0-1803 GCA_036759045.1 Kapaibacterium sp. (SeqCode)
ATGAATTATTTAATATAATGCACTATTTTCGTGCCATTACTCTCAAGAGGGGAATGGTACTTGTGTTAATATGAAAATATTGCTTCAACTTAACTTATTAAAATCTTATAATGGAATTGTGAATTTGGAAAAGTAATAGTTAAATTTTTTCTAAAATGACAAAGTTTTTGAGAGTAATAGTATAAAATTTCTCACAAGTCATTGCTACCACGAAACTTGAGATTCTTCACTTCTTTACCAATGACATCTTAGTTTGTCTTTCTGGCGTATGCCAAAATCCATCTTGCTTTTTAGTCATTCGTTATTGGTTATTAGTTGTTAGTAAAAATACTAATGACTAATAACAAATGACTAATGACATATAAAAACTATTTTAAAATGGATTCTGACATCCGTCAGAATGACGCTTTTCGTTATGTTTTCTCCATTTAAATAAAGCATTTACTTTATCGTGGGGTTCAGAATGACATTATGATTTTACACTATTTGTTGTCTGTTTGGTATGAAATAACAGAAATTTTGTAAAAATTTTCCAAAAAAAAAGTCTGACACTTTTGCAAGTGTCAGACTTTTTATAGTTTAAGCTATAACTTACTTAACAATCATCATAATTGTTGACACATTGTTGGAACCAGAGCGTAATACCACGTTATAGCTACCATTAGATAAGTTATCTGTATTGAAGACAACTGAATGTAATCCGGCGCTATAGCCATCTAATCTAATTCTACCAACTTCATCGCCTCTGATATTATAAATCAATATTTCAGCATTTCCATCATTTGGTAAACTGAATTCGAATGTAGTTGAGTTTGAAACTGGATTAGGAGTATTATTAATGCTAAATCCGATGACTTCATCAGCAATTGTGCTGCCTTTTGCAGAATAAACTGCATTTTCAGAATAAGAAATAGCATCAAGTTCTAAGTTATTATTAAGTTCAACAATAGAAGAAAGTAACAAGCTATTGTATGAATTTGTTGTAGGATTGTACAACTTGGCAGTTAATACTTCACCAACAACAGCACCGTCAATATTATCTGTATAAGAGTTGTCGCCCCAAATATTAGCAGCAACAACACCATCTTGCACATAGCCACTACCGATTAATTCTGCGTTAGTATTATAAATACCAACTTCAGTTCCATTTTCTGCATCAATACTAATCAATAAAGTAGCAGAATTACCTGTTTTGTTCATTGAAGGAATAAGATGTTTTGGTAATGGAGTAAGATTTTCACCAGCAGTTGCCTTTCCAGCGGAATTTGCGGGATAGATTAAATTATCAGTAGCAGTTACATAGATATAATAACCGTAACCAGCATTCATATAGCCAATAGTATTTATACCCCAAGCAGGAACATAAACACCGCCTTCATTATTTTTAGCAATAACTAAATTAGTTCCTAAACCTGCAAGGGCAAAAGGAGCTGACATAGGATTATCTCTTAAATAAGGAATAAGATTCCAACCTGAAGCTAATGGAACTGGATGTGATTCTGGAACAATCTTGTAACCATTCATTTCTACTGATGTTTGAGTTGTCATATTAATAAGATATCCACTGTTTGGATTCCAGTTAACAATCTGATTAATATTGTAAGCAGGAACATATATTTGTCCGATGCCGTTTTTCATTATATTAATATAAGAAACGACAGGAGCAAAAATATTTTCAACAAGTGGGTCGATAGGTTCAATATAACTTGAAATCATATTCCACCCGGAACCAAGAGGAATATTTTGTTCGTTTGTAATCTGAACAAATAATCCGGAAAGGACTGAGAAGCCATTAACCTGATA
>DAIOVK010000657.1:0-1782 GCA_036759045.1 Kapaibacterium sp. (SeqCode)
TAATATCTTTAATAATTCCGTTTTCCACATCAACGAAAATATCTATTTGGTCGCCACACAAGGGATTATGCCCTTCTGCAGTGTGATTGTGATGCTCCAAAATTCCAAAGTTGCGTGGATTCTTGTTATGGTCTAAAATGACTTGCCGATATAATTCACTTAATTCATTCATAGTTCTATTTAAATAATTGAATAGCTTTTTTTATTGATTCTACAAAGACGTCAATTTCTTCTTTTGTATTGTAAATTGCAAAGGAAGCACGTGAGGTAGCAGGGATGCCGAAGCGATGCATAACTGGCTCAGTGCAGTGATGACCAGTGCGTATTGCAACTCCGTCAACATCAAGGAAAGTGCCGATGTCGTGTGGGTGAATGTCTTCAATGACAAATGAAAGAACTGAGGATTTTTCCTTTGCTCGTCCAATTATAGTAAGTTCAGGTATTTCCGTTACCTTTTCAGTTGCATAATCCAAAAGTTCCTTTTCATACTTTTCAATTTCATCATAACCAATACTTTGAATGAAACGAATAGCTTCAGCAAGTGCAATTCCGCCGGAAATGTCGGGGGTGCCTGCCTCGAATTTATAAGGAATATCATTGAAAATTGTTCTTTCGAAGCGAACTGATTTAATCATATCGCCACCACCTTGATAAGGAGGCATTGCTTCTAAATACTTCTTTTTTCCGTAAAGAACGCCAATACCTGTTGGACCATACATTTTATGACCGGAAAACGCAAGGAAATCGCAATCTAATTCTTTTACATCAATTTTCTTGTGATGAATTGCCTGAGCAGCATCAATTAGCACGGGGATACCCAGCGAATGTGCTTTCTTAATTATATATTTAACTGGATTAATCGTTCCAAGCGAATTTGAAATATAGACAACAGAAACGAATTTTGTCTTTTCATTCAAAAGTTTTTCGAACTCATCTAAAAGCAATTCTCCATCATCATTCATTGGAATTACTCTTAGCTTAATTCCGAGTTCAGTTTCGAGGAGCTGCCAGGGAACGATGTTTGAATGATGCTCCATTGCAGAAATGATGATTTCATCACCTTCTTTGAAAGTGCTTCTACCATAAGTTGCAGCTACTAAATTGATTGCTTCGGTTGTGCCGCGGGTGAAAATTATTTCACTGTCTTTTTCAGCATTAATAAATTTCTGAACCAACTTTCTTGATTTTTCAAATTCATCTGTAGCAAGATTGCTGAGATAATGCACACCGCGGTGAACGTTGCTATTTTGCGTTGTATAGTATTTCACGAGTGCATCAATAACCGATTGAGGCTTTTGAGTGGTAGCGGCGTTATCTAAATAAACGAGTGGATTCCCTCTTACTAACGTTTTTAGTATAGGGAACTGATTTCTTATTTCTAGTATGTTTGGCATTTTTTATAATTGTTAATTGTTAATTGTTAATTGTTCTATAGGAGTTCTGAATAAAATAACTTTATGTTTTCACATTGTATTAATTTATTCTTTATTCAAAATATATCTATGCTTTGATAATGCTATTGCATTATTTAATTTTCTTGATAACTGTTCTTTGGAAGGTAAAACAGTTAAATATTCTGCAACATGAATACCAGCTTTATCAAGTTCAAGTAATTCAATCTGTTCTGACTTTTTTCCGGAGCAAAGAATTAATCCAAGTGGAGATTTTTCATTATCTTGCTTTTCATATTTATCTAACCAACGTAGATAAAGTTCCATTTGACCTTTGAATTCTGCCTTGAATTCTCCAATTTTCAAATCAATCACAACTAATCTATTTAGT
>DAIOVK010000658.1:0-1764 GCA_036759045.1 Kapaibacterium sp. (SeqCode)
ATATTATTCATAGAATCGGTAAATTCATCATTACGAACACCGAATTTCATTGAATACCACGCTTCAAGGAATGCCGACAACCTGTCTGAAGCTTTAATTATCTCGCCGTCCATCGGATTGAACTGATTTTCGTTGTATTTTTCATTCAAATCATCAACCGATAAATTTTCAATAGTTTTTTCATTTGAATAAATTTTATTTTTAAATTCTTCCTGCGTGAAATACTTGATTTCATCTTTCATATTATCTTCGAGCAAGGGATAAAGCTCGTTTTCTGCAAGCGATTGCTCAATCTCCTTAATAAGCGATTCAAATTCTTTGGAAAAATTCTTTACCGGAGAAATTATGTCGCGTGTAGCTATTTCAGGTATGTCATGAAATATTCCCCCAAAGAAACTGTTATAAAGCCGGCGTGGACAACTTTTATTTTCAAGAGCGAGGAAGTAAGACATAATAGCAACAAACATTGAATGACCCAGAACAGACGTTTTTGGAAGACGGGGAAGCTGCTGCCAGCGTATTTGAAAACGCAACTGACCGCATAAATCCACGAAATCTGCTATTGACTGCTTGGACATCAATTTACGTATTCCAATAAATTCCAAGTAAGTATCTAATTCACTTAAAAATTCTTTCTCTGTTTCAATAATTTGATAGCCACCGGGATTTGCAAACTTTACTATTTGAAATTCCCAGTAGCTTGCATATTTATGAGCGGCATTCAGGATTTTTCTTGTTGCTTCATCAAGGAAACTGTCTTCATAGAGAAAATCCCAAAGTTCTTTTTTTATTTCTTCGTCAGTAAAAAAAGGAGATAAATTATCGAAAACCCAGCGGTTCATCTTTTTATAAATCTCCTTATAATCCTGTTTGATTTTATAGTAAATCGGGGATTTTATATCGGAAATGACAATTCTGCGAAGGAGTTCGTAAATACTGCCTTTAATCAGCATAAGCCAGTTTACTTCTTTGCCCTGCTTTTCTTCGTATTTGCCGATGCAGTAAGCAATTATAACTTTATGGGCATGCTTATCCATTTCAATTAAATCAACTGGCCTTATTTTGTCATTCCACCTTTGAATGAAGAATGCCTTAAATATTTCATTAATGAGAGAGTTTGTTAATATCATTTCTTTTTTTGAAATAAAATTCAGAAATAAAATACTTTTATAATATCAAATATTTCATTAAATTAATAATTAATTTTTAATTAGAAAAGAAATAAAATGACAAATTCGATTGATGCAGCCATAAAGATTGTTCAGGAACTAAACCCAGATGCCAAATTAGTTGAGCATCGTAATCAAATAACGCTCACTATTCCCCGCGAAAAACTCATTGAAACTGCAATGAAGTTGAAAGAAAGCGAGGAAACCTGCTTTGATACTTTAACTGACGTAACTGCAATAGATTGGTATAAGGAAACTCCACGCTTTGAAGTTGTGTATTTCCTTTGGAGCAATAAGTATAAAAGCCGTATTCGTTTGAAAGTTCCTTTGGAAGAAAAGGATTTGAAATGTCCAACTTTAGTGCAGGTGTGGGAAAGTGCTAATTGGTATGAGCGTGAAACTTATGATATGTATGGGATTAAGTTTGATGGACATCCTAACCTAAGAAGATTTTATATGCCTGAAGATTTCAATGACCCAGAAACTGGGGAAGCACTACATCCTTTAAGGAAAGATTTTCCTCTTATGGGCATTCCGGGCTCTTTGCCTTTACCACCATATCCGGAAAGAGACGGAGAATTAGAAGATAAGTAAT
>DAIOVK010000659.1:0-1731 GCA_036759045.1 Kapaibacterium sp. (SeqCode)
AAAAGAATATGTTGAACTTGATGTATTCAATCGTTTAATCGGTTTTAACAGAATAAGCAAGCAAATTTACAGCAGTTTAGATGAGCAATCCAAGAATATTTTAGATTATTACACTAACGGCATTAATTTTTTTATTGAAGAAAACAAAAAACGCCTGCCCTTTGAATTTAATACTTTGGATTTTAAGCCAAACAAATGGATTCCACAGGACTGCATTGCTATTTTTCGCCTTTTTGCTTTTGAGGAAAGTTCTTCATTTTGGAATGATTTGGCAATGAGTGAAATAGCTGAAACAATTTTAGTTGATAAAGCAAAGCAATTACTACCATATTACAATTTAACTGCACCATTTATTTTCGATGAACAAAGCTCTGTTTATCAAAGTGTAAAAAGCGACACAACTCAAAAAAAAGATTCTATTAATATTCCGATTATCAAAACTGCTTATAATTCTTTATTTAAAGAAGGAACACAGGAATTTTCTCAAATTAGTAAGAGTTTCCAGAAAATAAAGGAAAAGCATTATCAAACTAATGCAGTGATTGGAAGCACCGCTTGGTCAATCAAAAATAATCAAAACAAAAATGCAGTTTTAGTAAGTGATTTACATCTTCCCTTAACACTTCCACCAAGTCTTTATCAGATTCATATAACAAGCAGTGAATTTAACGTTGTTGGGTTATCGCTGCCCGGCACCCCACTTATTTTAAACGGTAGAAATGATTTTGTTTCCTGGGGTATAGCAAATGCTATGTTTGATGATATTGATTTTTACTCTGAAAAAGTAGATTCGGCAAATTCTGATTATTATTATAATTCGAAAAATAAAAAGTTAAAATTTAAATTCATTCCAGACACATTAAAAATAAAGAACCAAGTCGATTCTGTATTTTACATTAGGTTGGCAGAACGTTCAGCAGTAATTTCAGATTTACAAAATTTAAACGATATAAATGTAAATAATCCAAAGTTCAAGCAAACTGTTACAAGTAAATATACAATTACATTTAACTGGACTGGTCAATACAAATCAGATGAATTTCTGGCAAATAATAAAATTCTTAAATCAAAAAGCTGGTATCAAATAAAAGCTGGTTTAGAAAGTTGGGCTGTTCCTGCAGCGAATTTTATTTTCGCAGATAAAAAGGGAAATATTGGTGATATTCCAGCCGGACTTTTGCCAAGCAGAGAATCCTCTTGCGTTCCCTGGATGCTTAATCCCGGTTGGAAAGAGTTTTATAACTGGCAAAAACCATTAAAAATCCAGAACATTTTAACTATTTCAAATCCAAAGAAGAATTACATAATAGCTGCCAATAATCCAATTTCCAGAAAATATACTCAGTTTATTACAAATTACTGGGATATACCTTCGCGTGCTATTCGTTGCGATTCGCTTCTTTCGAGATACGAGAATTACACTGTAAATGACGCCCAAAATATGCTTCACGACAGCTATTCTCCTTATAGCAAGCAAATTTTATCTAACATTCTTCCATACATTCAAAAGTATAGTTCTACTTTCAATACATTAGAAAAAAATTCATTGATATATTTGAAATACTGGGATAATATTTTATCTCCAAACCAAATTCCTCCAACAATTTACAAGGTATTTTTAGAAAAATTAATTTTCAACACTTTTTCTGATGAACTATGCAATTCATTTAATGCTTTTATCAACACTCCCAATCTGCACTATTCCAAGATTTTGGAAATATTGGAGCAGGA
>DAIOVK010000660.1:0-1726 GCA_036759045.1 Kapaibacterium sp. (SeqCode)
TGTTATCGAATAGATGTGTATTCCAACCAAGAGTAGGAGAATAGTCAACAGGACCATAGACTAAATTCCAACCGGTTAGCTCCCAGTTACCTTCAGATAAGTCTGTTGCTGTTGTATGCTTTAAGCAAATTGTATAATCTTGCAGTGCTTCACCAGACCTAAGTGCACCAACATTAAACGCAATAGAGGTTAAGGTACCTGCTGTAATTCCGCTATTAATAAGTTCATCAGCAAGAATTAAATACTGCTGTTTTGCTCCGGGTGCTTCACCCCCATAAGCAGCAGGATAATCCCATTGTCCGTTATACTGGGTTCCAGTTCCGGCAATAAAGTATGAACCAGTAGTAAATGTTCTGATTTCAGACCATTCGTTTTCACTGCAAGGATTTACCATCATTACTCTCCAGAAGAATTGAGTATTTAACGATAATCCACTTACTACGTAACTTGTTCCGGGATAGTTTGGTTCATTAATCAATATATTTTCAAATGCTTCATCAGTTGCGACCTGCAAATGATAACCTGAAGCAGCAAGATATCCAGTCCATTCAAATACAAAAGAAGTTAAATAATTCTCAACCCCATTTTCTGGATTTAGCAGAGATGGAACAGGTAGAGATTCTCCTTCTGTTATAAAGTTTAATGTTTTAGACCAGAAACTTGTTATAGTGCCATTAAAAGCATTTACTCTCCAGAAATATCTTTCATTATTATTCAAAACAACTGATTCAGGTAATAGAAGCTCTGTTTCAATAATTTCTGTGTTTTCATAAATTGGGACATCAAAGTTTGCATTAGAAGCAAGCTGAAGTGTATAACTTGTGGCGCCAGCTACTTCTTCCCAATCAAACAATGGATTAATTGAATTACAAAGTGAAGCATTAACAGGAGAATTTAAGACTGGTGGGAAGAAACCTGATAAGTCAATACCAATTCTTAAATTAGGTCTCATATTTGAACCGCCCCACCAATTAATTTCTTCACTTCCGCATAAATCCGGATTTCCATATTCAGAATGGTAGCGGAAGAAAATATCGGTAGTCTGTGAATAATAAACACTTGGGCCACTGCCAGATTCATCAACATTATTGAAACAAACATCAACTAAAATATTAGAAACTCCATCCCATACAAATACATTATCAAAATAGTGAGTATTCCAGCCTACAATCGGAGTATAATCTGTTGGACCATAAACAGTAGTGAAATCTACTAAATCCCACATACCACCAAGATTTGTAGCTGTAGTATGCTTTAATCTGATAGTGAAATCCTGAGCTGCCATATCGGAGTAAACTGCAGCAATATTGAAAGATAATGAATTCAGGGCACCGCTTATTCCACCAGCAGCAGTCATTTCACTTGCCAGAATTAAGTATTGATACATAGAACCACCTTCACCTAAATTATAAGGTCCTATCCAAGTGCTTGTATTAGTTCCTTCGCCAAGAACAACACTCGAGCCAGTAGTAAACGTTCTTACTTCTGACCATTCACCATCACTGCAGTCGCTTGTCATCATTACTTTCCACCAATATTGGGTGTTTGTAGATAAATCTGCAGCTCTGAAATACGGTGTAGTAATATTTGGCTCATCAACAACGATTTCAGAAAATTCTTCATCTGTAGCAACTTGCAAATAATAGTTACCAGCACCAATATTAGCTTCCCAAGTGAATAATGGTGATATCATACAATCCTCTTCTCCATTTGCAGGAGACAAAAG
>DAIOVK010000661.1:0-1714 GCA_036759045.1 Kapaibacterium sp. (SeqCode)
GATGTCATTGGCAACCCCCTGATAAAGCAAGTGCTTCATTTAAATGAAGATGACAAAATGTGTCATTCTGACGAATGTCAGAATCTATCTTAAAAATTAGTTTTTATTGGTCATTAGTCATTAGTTATTAGTCATTGGTATTTTTACTAACAACTAATGACTAATAAAATTCCTTTGTCCATTCTCATTAGTAAAAACCAAAATGGATTCTGGCATACGCCAGAATGACAAGGAAAGATGTCATTGGTAACGAAGTGAAGAATCTCAAATTCTTTGGTAGCAATGACTTGTGAGATTTCTCACTTCGTTACGAAATGACAGTCAAAAGGAAAGATGTCATTGGTAACGAAGTGAAGAATCTCACAATTTGTTGATACCATAAAGATAAAGACGTCCTATATCTTCGAGATGTAGGACGTCTGGCTTTTTAATTTAAGTTAGTAAGATAGAATTATATTGCTATCAACAATTTGGTTTTATGTAATGCTTTTCAATAAGTTCATTTTCATAAAACTAATTGTCTTTATTTATAGAAGGTTACCAACAATATCGCTATTTTTACATCGCAAACTTTCCGAAAGGTTGGGAAACTTTCGGAAGTAAGAAGATTATTACTTTCGAAAAGATTCTTAATCTTTCGTAAAGTTAAAAATCTAAACTATCTAAACTATCTAAACTATCTAATCTTTCTAAACCTGATATCACTTCCATTTAAATGAAGAACATACTTTATAGGGGGTTCAGAATGACAACATTTAGAACTTCCCTTAAAAATTATTCATGGAAAAGAGGGAATTTAGAAGTAAATGCGTTAACATCATTCCTAACCTCTTCCAATACCTTTTCGTTTTGAAAATTAGTTATAACTCTATCAATAAATTCAGCAATAATCTTCATTTCAGCTTCTTTCATACCTCTTGTTGTAGTGGCTGGAGTTCCAATCCTGATACCAGAAGTAATAAGTGGTGAAAGCGGGTCATAAGGAACAGCATTCTTGTTACAGGTAATTCCGGCTTCGTCAAGAGCATTTTGTGCCTGTTTTCCGTTGATATTTTTGTTTTGCAAGTCTATAAGCATAAGGTGATTATCAGTTCCACCGCTAACAAGGTTATATCCTTTGTTTAACATTTCCTCAGAAAGAGTTTTTGCATTTTTAATTACCTGAGCAATATAATTTTTGTAATTATCAGTCAAACATTCTCCGAAAGCAACTGCTTTTGCAGCAATAACGTGCATAAGAGGGCCGCCTTGAATTCCGGGCATTACATTAGAATCAACAAGCTCGCTCATCATCTTTACTCTGCCGGATTTAGGTGCGACAATACCAAATTTGTTTTCAGTGTCTTTTCCAATGATAATAATGCCACCACGAGGTCCGCGTAGAGTTTTATGAGTAGTACTTGCAATAACATCGCAATAAGGAACTGGATTGTTTAAAAAACCCTTTGCAATTAAGCCGGCTGGGTGGGCAATATCGGCAAAAACAAAAGCATTTACTTTGTCAGCAATTTCTCTAATCCTTTTAAAATCTATATCGCGGGGATAAGCAGATGCACCAGCCATAATCATCTTTGGCTTATGCTCTAATGCTAATTTTTCAATTTCATCGTAATCAATTCTGCCAGTTTCTTTATTTAAAAGATAAGGAATGAAATTGAAAAATCTACCAGAGAAATTCACTGGCGAGCCGTGTGTTAAGTGTCCGCCGTGGGCA
>DAIOVK010000662.1:0-1701 GCA_036759045.1 Kapaibacterium sp. (SeqCode)
CTTTAGCTGCAGCTCAAAAATTAGGACGAAAATGGATAGGCATTGACGAATCTGCAATAGCTATTGAGATTGCCAAAAAAAGATTATCTGCTTTAACCAGTTCATTATTTAGTCAAATCTGAAAAAGTCATTAAACGATTTTTTTAAGCTGCTCTATGATAAACATCGAAAAATTTTTGCACTTTTTTCGGCGTTTTTATGTTTTTTGTTAATAAAAATCCTAAGTTTATTCGGACAAAAAATAAAGCTATCTTGATTAATAGCTTCCGGAAGTTATATCCTGCTGCTGATAACAATAAATTCATACTATCTCCTTGTGTCCCTTTGAGATAGTTCCTGCATAATCTATGATTGTTCTTCAAATGACCTATGACTGCTTCTACTGATGACCTGCGTTTAAACCAATTCTTCCATTTGTATTTACTATACTTTATTTTATTTGCTTGATGCACTCGTAATATTTCCGTTCCATTGATTTCTGATTTTCCGCGATAACCCTCATCTACTAATGCTTTATCTGCTTTTATTCCACGCAAACGTTCTGATTGCTCTAACGTCGACTCTAATGTATTGCCATCATAAGGATTGCCTTTAAAATTCTTCGCTGCTACTACTACTCCAGATTTCTTTGTTATCAGGACTGACGCTTTGCTCCCAAATTCATATTTCTTATGCTCCTTACCCTTTGCTATACAACTTACTTCCGGCTCATGCAAACTGTAAATCTTATTCTTGCTCGTTCTTTGCTGCTCTAATACTTTTTGCATTATTGCTAATTGTGACTGCTGTTGATTCTTTACATCTGTCGGTAATTTCCTGTTCAAATCCCGTAATAATCTTCCTGCTATTGTTTTTATTTTTAATATTGCTTTTCTGGCTTCTTGCTTACGCTTCGGTATGCGTAAATATCTTGTGGAAAACCTTAGTTTTGGAACTGTTCGCTTGTAGCTTTGACGTAAATTGATTCTAAACTTCTCTGCTATTTTCCAACACTTGTCGATTATTTTTAAATGTAATTTGGTATCAACTGGATAAGTTATGTTCTTTTCCTGTACTGTTGTGTCTGGTATTACTTCTTTTTCCTCTCCATCTTTTCCATGGACTTTTATTGATACTTGCAAGATTTTTTCACACCCCTCTTCGCCTATCCGCTGACGAAATCTTGTTAACTCACTTGAATCACAAGGAAGATTCCAACTAAAAAACTCTTCACCGCTATAATACTGCCAGTAAGGGTTTTCACGCCATCTTTCAATAACACTTTCGTCAGATTCGTCATAAATCCGTTTTAATATTAAAAGAGAAACCATTAAACGTATTGGTTTTGCTGGTCTTCCGAAATCTTTCTTATAATATTTTTCAAACTCACTCTCAAATTCGTGCCACGGTATTAAATTACTTATTACACACAAAGGATGTTTTAGATTTATTAAATATTCTAATTTCTGATTATATAAATCAGAATTATCATTTTTTATCTGTTTTTTTAGCATACAAATACTTTAGAAAGTTTGCAAGAATTTTATACAAAAATACAAAAATCTTGTAAATTAAACAAGAAATATTTATACACATTTTATTGTTTTTATTAACACTTAACCACTTTTTCAGAGATTACTACTTAAAATTTGCTTTTTTGTTTTATTTGTTGTAATTTTGAAATGCCGTTGGAGGTGCTCTGCAAAATAGTAGGGCTGAGAG
>DAIOVK010000663.1:0-1690 GCA_036759045.1 Kapaibacterium sp. (SeqCode)
CGTTATTTATTACAATATTTGTATCGGCAGAAAAGCTGCGTTCATACATTCCAATAACAGGATTATCCGGATTGATATTCAAATCAACAACTGGAGCAAAATTAAGATTGAATCCCATTTCTGACAGTGTATTAGCCGTCAATGCTCCCCAATAGCGAGTAGTATCCACAATATTCAAATCGCCCAAATATTTCTGGGTTACGCTTTTGGGAAAACCGTATTTCTCCTTTAAACGACAAACATTGCCGCCCTCCTGGTCAACAGAAATAAATAAAGGAGTTTTAGAATAGCTTTTAATTTGATTAATAAGCTTTTTTAATTGCATAGGTGATTCAATATTTCTTGGAGTTCTTTTTAATGCTACATCAACATCGAAAAGGATTACACCACCTATTCTCTCATTTTGAATATCTTTTACGATTGAAGAAGTATCAGAAAGTTCCATACCTCTAAAACCTATTAACAGCATCTGCCCTATTTTTTTATCTAAATCATTTTCCACTGGATTATTCTCCGAAGGTGATGAACAGGATATAATTGAAAATATTATAATAATTATAAGTAGATATTTTTTCATTTTTATATATTAACTCACCTTACGCAATTCCTCTTTTGAGAAATAAAAAAGTGTAGTGTTGAAATATTTTTAATCCACTTTTCTTATTCCCCTCTTGAGAGGGGCAGGGGGTGTGTTCTTGGTTTTTCATACTTAATCAATTCTGTTCAAAAATGTGATTGTTGTGATTAGTACGGTTCTTATGATAATAAATTCATTTTAATCACATATTTTATATTTTAAAGAATTACTTCTTGTTCCCAGAATCATTATTGGAAAAAGAAAAAAGAGCACACCCCTTTAATCCTCTCTCAAGAGGGGAATACGTAAAGTGAGATATTAAAAAAAAAGGGTAGGTGTAAAAACACCCACCCTTAAATTTATAACTTATCTAATGCTTATGGCATATAGATAAATCTTTGTATAACGGCTTCGTTTTCAGTTGATACTCTTAAGAAGTATGAGCCAGAAGCAACGTTTTGCAATGGGAAGCTCAATGTATGAGTTCCTTCTGCATAGTAGTTACCATTAACTGGAACTGAAATTACTTGTCCGTTTCCATCTATTACCTGAACAGTAATATTTGCATCAGTGAATAAGTCCATAGTTAAGTTTACATTGTTAACAACTGGATTTGGTGAAATTTGAGAAAGTGCTATATTAACACCTGCGACTGCACCAGGTTGTTCAATCAATGATTCTCTGTTTGACGTCAATTCGGTTAATAAAGCAGCTGCATTATCTGAGCAGTATAATCCAGTAACAGGATTATATGTATATAATGCAAATGTGTAGGTTGTATTTCTCAGTAAGCTAGTAACAGTTAACTGAGTAGCATTGCCTACATATAGGACACAGCTTCCATCAGCTAAAGTACCTGCTGGATTAAATGTCAGGTTAGCAATTGCTGCATAATTAGCAATATCACCTGTTAATGCTGGAGCTAATGGACCTGCTAAAACTTGCTTACCAATTAATATTGTTGGCAATGCAGGTTGAGTTATGTTTAAAGCAACAGTAGTTCTTGTAGTGTATCTTACTGATAATGCATTTGGATTTGGTCCAGGAGTTTGTTGATATTCACATAATACTGGGCCAGCTGGTAGGTTAGGATTACCAACTAAATCTGTTACA
>DAIOVK010000664.1:0-1651 GCA_036759045.1 Kapaibacterium sp. (SeqCode)
TTATTTCAGAAATCTCATTTCCAACAGAAGTAACGTATTCTAAATTAATTGAATGAATAGCTTCACTGCGTTCTTCTACTGGAGTAAATGTAACATCAACTGTTAAAACTGCGCCAGGCTGTAGTTCAAATGGTGCCAAATTATTGTTGATTAGTCCATCTTCAGTATGCCAGCCGGTTATAACAAATTCTTCCAAATCAATACTGTGTCCGCTTGTTCCTATTTTGCTTTCCTGTATATTCCTTGTAATTGTGATTGGTTCTGAACCATTGTTTTGGAGCGTTACAGAGCCAGTTCTTGAAGTATGAATGAATATTTTTTCAAAAGGATAATCTGTTGCAGCAATACCTTGAGTGAATCCTTTACCAATAAGTTCGCCGATATGGTCTTCAGTAGCTGGAGCATCGCTCTTTGCTACTAAATTTGCAGTGTGGTCGCCGGGATGCATTGCTGTAAAGGTAATAGGAACTTCAATATTTTCTCCAATTGGAATTACTATTGGGAATGGATGAGCATTTAGCCATTGTGGTTCAATTACGAACGCATTTGCATCTTCGCCTTCTATAGTTAAATCAGTTATAGTAAGGTTCATTGCAAATTCGGGATTAATATTATTGTGAAATACAGTGCCATTACCAGCTTTTGTATTCCCAACCAATATTTTTTCACCGTAATCGTATCCATCAACTTTTATATGTGGACGTAAGCCAACGCCGATTAATCTTGCTGTTACTTCTTTTTCTATATTGGCAAACGAAGTAATAAGCTTAATTTCTCTGTCATAAACAGCTTCGTCTTTTGGAGCAAAGAAAGCAGTAAGTTCGACTGGCACACCAGGTTTAAGTTTAAGTGGAATTTCAGAATCAATTATTCTGAAAATACCATCTTCATTATCTGCAATAGCAAGAGAAATTACATTTACTTCATCGCTACCGGTGCAGCTAATAATTACTTTTCCTTCGTATTCAGTTGTTCCAGCAAATTCATCGATAACGCGTTTTCTACCCCAGTCGTAACCTTCAATTAGAGGTTCTGCATCAATACCAATACCGGTCCAATCTGAATATAACTTATCGCGTGTTGCATTGCTTGTAAAGATTGCTCTTTCAGTATGCTGGACATCAGCTACATCTGGTTTGTAATAAACTGAAAATTCAACAGATTCGCCAGCTGGAATTGAAATAGGTAAATTCAAACGTTCGACTCTTGTGAAGTGAACTTTATCATTCCATTCAATAGTATAAATATCAACGTCAGTGTTTGAAGTATTTTTGATTTCTACGTTCTTCATTCTTTCCTGATTAATAGGAACTTTTCCAAAGTCAGCATCGTAAATGTACACAACTGGCTCACCAGTTCTAAATTGCAAGCCGACTAGTGTTTGTTCGTAGCAGGTAAGAGTTGCAACAACAGAATCCCTGACTGCCTGATTTGTAACCTGAGTAGCATTGGCGCAAACTTCGATAATCTTTTCTTCGTTCGGTTGAAGAGTGAAAGGAAGCTGAGCATTAATAGTAAATTCTCTTCTTCCAAATTTTAAGTAAAGATTCTTGACAGTCATCGGCGCGGTGCCGGGATTTTTAATAACGAAGTTTTTGCAAACCGTTTGGGGAGGAATCATCAGTCCATAGTCAATTCCGGTAATATCAAC
>DAIOVK010000665.1:0-1650 GCA_036759045.1 Kapaibacterium sp. (SeqCode)
CTATCAGCTTGCTGATAGTATGACTGAAAAGCACTTTTTCAGAATGACACTTCTAGTTATGTCATCACCATTTAAATGAAGCATTTGCTTTATAAGGAAGTTGCCAATGACATCTTTTCTCAGTCATACTATCAACAAGTTGATAGCATGACTTATCTCTTGTCATACTATCAGCTTGCTGATAGTATGACTGAAAAGCACTTTTTCAGAATGACACTTCTAGTTATGTCATCACCATTTAAATGAAGCATTTGCTTTATAAGGAAGTTCGGAATGACAGGGTTAACAGATGTCATTGCCATTTAAATGAATGTCTTACTTCATTTTGGGGTTCGAAATGACAGATTAAACTTATTTTGTTTATGTCGGTTTTGTATAAAACTCTACTTTCTCTTTCTTAAAAAGACTTTAGTAATATCTTTCACTGAATCAATGAATTTTGCCACTTCCTCATCGGTTGTAAAATAAGAAGGACTGCAGCGAACTGTTCCCCAGGGATGCACACCAACCGGTTCAAGAAGTAGAGGAGCGCAATGAATACCGGTTCTAACGATAATATCATAAGAACTTTCTAAAATATAACCAACTTCTTCAGGTACTATTCCATTAATATTGAAGCAGAAATTCGATAAATTATTGTTTTCAGTAGTAGTGTAAATTGTTATATCCGGGTGGTCTTTTAATTCATTAATCATATTTAAAACGTGCTGGGATTTTCTCGTATGAATTTTATTAATTCCAGTATTTAAGATGAATTCCACACCGGTTTTTAATGAAACAATACCGGCAGAATTTGGAGTGCCGGCTTCGTAATGCAGTGGGAAACCATCAGGTTGCACTAATACTTCACTTAAAACGCCTGTGCCACCTACTTTAAAAGGTTTTAGATTAATTCCTTCTTTAATATAAAGTCCTCCGGTACCTGAGTAACCAAATAGTGATTTGTGTCCTGTAAAGGCAAGTAAATCAATATCCCATGCACTTACGTCAATGGGAATATTACCAGCCGATTGAGAAGCATCGACTATTATTAAGCAATTATGTTTATGTGCAATTTTTGCAACTTTTTCAATATCAGTAATTGAGCCGGTAACGTTGGAACTATGGTTAAGCACAACAGCTCTTGTATTTGGTTTTATAGCATCTTCAATATCTTCCGGTTTCACATAGCCGGTTTTGTCGCAAGTAACAAAAGTAAGTTCAATTTTACCATCAATTTCCATCATCTTTAGCGGTCTAATGACAGAATTATGTTCAATTGCAGTTGAGACGACGTGTCCACCTTCGAGTCCGGAACCTTTAATAGCAAGGTTCAATGATTCTGTACTTCCTGAAGAAAAGACGATATGATATGGGTCTGGTGCGTTAAAAAGTTCTGCTAATTTTGCCCTACAACAATAATCAATATCCTCCATCTCACGTTCGAAGCTAGAACGGGCTGAGTGAACAGGAGGAGTATTTACGTATTCACTAACTGCTATATGGACTTCCTTGGGCTTTGGAAAGCTTGTTGCAGTATTATTCAAATAAATCATCAAAAACTCCGAATTTAAGTTTATTCAATTATAGTTATTTCTACTTCTACAACGCCTTGCTGAATCATTCCGATTTGCTCGGCAGCAGCACGCGATAAATCAATTACCCGTCCCT
>DAIOVK010000666.1:0-1638 GCA_036759045.1 Kapaibacterium sp. (SeqCode)
TTAATTATTCGTCATTGGTCATTAGTTATTAGTAAAAATACTAATGACTAATAACTAATGACTAATGACTAATGACCAATAAAAACTATTTTTTAAGATGGATTCTGACATTCGTCAGAATGACACATTTTGTCATCTCCATTTAAATAAAGCACTTGCTTTGTCTGGGGGTTCGTAATGACATACTTTTGTAATAATTTCTGCAATTGTTATTTACGATGCAAATCTCCTAACTCCTGTATTTCCGTTATGGGTACTAGAACTCTGATTCTTTAGAATTTGAAATAAAAAAAAATGCCCGATATAAAAATACCGGACATTTATAGCTATCAAGTTTAAATGAATATTCTATTCATTTACAATCATAGTAGTAGAGCATCTTCCTTCTGTAGAGCTTAAAACTACATTATAGACGCCATTTGCTAAGTTGCTTGCATCAAAATGTACTTTATTAAATCCAGCAGAATAGCTCTTTCTGTTAATTTTCGCAACTAATTCACCTGTTACATTGTAAACCTGAATTTCTGCATTAGCTTCAAAAGGTAATGTAAATTCAAATGAAGTTGAATTGGAAACAGGATTCGGAACAGTTGCAATACTTAAATCATAGTTCATTCCATTTTGCAAAGAAGCTTTAGCAAAATATATTGAATTGGTGCTATAAGACAATTGATTGTTAATTTCTGTATTATTTGTAAGGTCGCTAATATTAGATAAATTAATATCAATATATGAATTAGTCTTTGAGTCGTATAGTTTTACAAACAATATTTCATTATTAGTAGCTCCATCAATAATTGGGCTTAACTCGTCATCTCCCCAAATAGTAACAGCAGCAACACCATTGTTAACAATAGCTGAACCGATAAGGACATTATTTGTATTGAAAATGCCAATCTCATTGCCATCATTATTATCAATTGATAAAATAAGAGTAGCGTTATTACCAGTATTCTTATAAGCTGGAACTAATAATTTAGCATTTGGAGTAATTTCTTCTAAGGAAACTGCTTTTAATGCACCATTTGCTGGATAAGTTAAAATATTATTACCACTTAAATACATATAATAACCTTCGCCGGGCTGCATACTACCTATTGTGTTTATTCCATAAGCAGGAACATACAAACCACCGGCATTGTTTTTTGCCAAAACAAGAGTAGAGCTAATGTTTGAAAGTGCTGTAACAGGAGACATCGGATTATCTCTTAAATATGCAGTTAAATTCCAACCGTTATTAAGGAATAATGGGGTTAATTCCGGAGTAATTTTTTGTCCAGTTATAGTTAAAGTATTATCATTTAACATATTAACCAAATACGCATCAGCATAATACCAATTTCCGATAGTGTTAATATTAAATGCTGGGTCATACATTTGGCCTACACCATTTTTAACAAGTTTAACATCACTGACAATTGGAGCATATATTTGGACTATATCAGTATTTACTGGATTCAAATAACTTGAAATCATATTCCAGCCACTTGCTAAGTTGATATTCATTGATTCTAGCATAGTGGTAAATGACCATGCATCTGTCCAAGGTCCGAGTGTACCTAATTGAGTAATTGACCTTACTCTCCACCAGTATTGTGTTGAATAATTAAGATTTGCTGGAACTAAATATTCTATTTC
>DAIOVK010000667.1:0-1621 GCA_036759045.1 Kapaibacterium sp. (SeqCode)
CGTTCCTGACGGTAATTTTTCCGGTATTTCAAATAAAGGATTGAACTTATTTGGATATGCAAGAGGTGGAACAGGTACAATATCAGCTTATAATGGTGATTATGATGAAATTACTTATGGTACAGGCGAATTAGCAGGTAGCGGTGCCGGACAGTTCGCAGTTAGATTTACTTTGTTAAGTGCTGATACATTAAAAGGGTATCATGCATTCTTTGCTGCAATGAATAGTTCGCCAGACCCAATCTCATTTGCAATATATACAGGTACTAATAAACCTGAAGTAATGGTTCCCGGAACAGAAACTTATAAATTACGTGGCTGGGGTTATAATAACGAATGGCCTGTTTACAATAAATATACACTGTATCTTCTTGAAGAGCCAGTTATTCTTGATGCCGGAACTTATTGGGTTGCAGTTGGCCAATTACGTGGTACTGGTATAGAACTCGGAGCATCAAAAACCAGAATGGGTATGAGAACTACAAGCGTTTATAAGCCAGAACCACTAGGTTCAACTTCAGAACTTGGACAGCAAGGTTATCACTTACTTATAGATAAGAAATTTAGAGATAAAAATTCTGATGGCGAATTAGTTAATAAAAACTTGTTTGCCTGGGAAAACTCAAGAGGAAGTGGAGTATGGAATATATTTACTCCAACAGTAGGTAATCCGGGTTATGCTCATCTTGACCATTATGGATTTTCACCAATTGATTATTCTACTGCCACACTTTCCAGAGGTTCCTGGATACCAATGCTTCGTCCTTATTTTGGTAAGAATTTGAATTACGTAAAGAATCCGGAATATAATCCTTGCTTAGATGACATTATTCCTGTTACTTTAGTTCAATTCAATGGTATAGCCAGAAAACAAGGTATTGAAGTTTATTGGGAAACATCTTCTGAAGTAAATAATGCCGGTTTCCAAGTAGAAAAGAATGTTTTAGCAAATGAAGATAATAAAGATTGGAAGAACATCGGCTTCGTAAAAGGAGCTGGAAACTCAAATTCTACCAATTATTATAACTTCATAGATAAAGATGTTAAAGCAAATACTACATATCAATATCGCTTAAGACAAGTTGATAAAGATGGTGTGATTTCCTGCGAGAACTACTCAAAAATTATTACTTTGAAATATAATGATACAAATGACGGAATAGTGCTTGAACAAAATCAACCTAATCCATTCAGTAATACAACAAATATTAAATTCAATACAAACGATAACAAGCAAGTTGTTCTTGAAGTTCTAGATATTTATGGCAACGTATTAAAATCATTAGTTAATAGTGAATTACAATCCGGAAACCATAATTACATCTGGGATGGTACAAATTCAAGAGGCGAGTTGGTTACTTCAGGAACATATATTTATCGCTTAAAAGTCGGTGATGAAGTATTAACTGGAAAGATGTCATTTGTTAGATAATATTTATTAATCACATTAAAAAATCATAGGGGCTGCTAAGAAATTATTAGCCCCTATTTTAATTATACGGAGTTTATATGATTGAAATTCGTGAATTAAATGACAAAATTCAAAAAGAAAGCGAATTTGTTGATATCCTGCTTTTAGAAATGGGCAAAGTCATAGTAGGGCAAAAGAAGATGATTGAGA
>DAIOVK010000668.1:0-1602 GCA_036759045.1 Kapaibacterium sp. (SeqCode)
TAATTCTGTCAACATATTCAGCAGCAACGTTAAGTGGACCGATTACGTTATCAAGAGTATTGTTTACGCCTTGAATTATTGCACGGAAATCACCCTGATGTTTAGTAACATCAGCGCGTATATCTAATTTGCCATTAATTGCTGCATTTGCAAGAAATTTTGAATCCTGAATCAACAAATTTATCGCATCCATACAGCCATTCAAATTATTTTTTATTTCATTGAAATCACCTTTGTAATCATCGGTAATTCTGGGTGGAATGTCTCCTTTGCTAATTCTGTCAACGTATTCAGCAGCAACGTTAAGAGGACCGATTACTGCGTCTAAAGTTCCATTAATTCCATTTATTAGATTTTTATAATCACCAGAATATTTTGAAGCATCAGCTCTTACATCTAATTTACCGGATATTGCGGCTTTTCCAAGCTGATTTGCATCATTTACTAATGATGAAATTGAATTAGCCATATTATTCATAGCATTAATTAAAATAGCAGTTTCATCTTTACTCTTAGTTTCAAGTTTGATGTTAGTATTTCCTTCAGCTAATTTATTTGCAGCATCTACAGTAAGTTTTATTGGTTTGGTTATTCCACGTGTTATTATTAATGCAATTAATATTGAAATTATAACAGAAATACCTACAATTATTATTAATAACAACATTGATGTTTTATAAATGTCATCTGCTTCTATATTTGCTTCATTAACCTGCTCTAATTGAAAACTTATCATCTCATTGGCATATTTTATATAATCAGCTTGTGGTTTTTCTAATTCAGAAAAAAGGAACTTACTTGCTTCTGAAAAATTATGTTTATTAATTGCATCAAGCACTTTCTTACGCGCTTCAACATAATTTTCTCTTGCCATTGAAAGTTTATTTAATATTTCTTTACCTTTCTCTGATGTTATAGTTCTATTTAAAGAATCCAACATTGCAACAACTATGTTGGCATAGCCATCTAATTTTTTTAGCTCTTCTTTATAAGTTAATGTATCATTAATAATTATAACATCTCTTATTACCTGTCCAGCACCATTAAGAGCGTCTATAATATTATTTGACCAAATAGTCTTTGGAAACCGGTCATAAGAAATTTTATTAATACTATTATTAATTTGACTTAGATTACTTAAACTTAATAATACTAAAACTATGGTCAATACTATTACAACAGAAAAACCAGAATAGAGTTTTGCTCCAATTTTCATAAGAACTCCTATTTTTAACTAACAATATTTTTTATTTTTAATCACTTTTCATTATTCTAATATTTTAAAAATACGTATTCTTATATTACAAAACAAATTTTTTTTTAAATTAATGAGCCACATCTAAAAACTATCATACTTGAGAAAACTTTTTTCCATTAATAAGACTGGAAATGAATTACAAATGTCTTGGAAATGACATATCATTTCTTATAGAATGCTCATTATTATAATCCTCAATATCAGAACTCCTGATGCCTCGTAGTTTGTTATTTCGCTTGCTTGTCATTCCGAACCCCCAGATAAAAGAAGACTTTTATTTTATATGGAAATGACATAAATCTTATCAAATTTTTGTGTGAAAGAAATTGTAAAATAAGGTAATA
>DAIOVK010000669.1:0-1585 GCA_036759045.1 Kapaibacterium sp. (SeqCode)
ATGAGAAAGGAATTCGATTTTTTCGATAGTGAAAAAAACTGGTTTTCTAATTCTTCAATTGGTTTGAAATTAAATATACCGATTTTCTCTGGTTTTAGCAAACAGGCAAGAGTGGAAAAATCTGAAATAGCGCTCGAAATTCAAAAAGAAAATATGAAGAACTTAGAGCAATCTATTAATGTAAACATATCAAACTATTACATTCAATTTAAAAATGCAATGGAAAACATCCAAAATGAGAAAAGCAATCTGGAATTAGCCCAAAGCGTTTTCGAAAATACTCAAATTGAATTTAATCAAGGTAAAACAAGTTCGCTTGAACTTACACAATCAGAAAGTTCACTCCGTGAAACGCAGAATAATTATTACAATAAACTACTTGAACTTTATTTAGCTCAATTAGATTTAGAAAAACAAAAAGGAACTTTAAATAATTTTATAAATAATATTAAGTAATCAAAATGAAAAAAATAATAATAATCGCCGTAGTACTTGTTTTAGTGGTTATTGCTGTAATCCGGTTAACGACAGTAAGAAGCGAAAACATTTCACAAAATACCGCCGTTTATTCTGTTGACGAAGTAAGCGTCAGTATAGCAGATATTCAGGTAAATAATGCTTCATTTACACTTGAATACACAGGGACTTTGTATCCGGTTAAAGAGTTTGATATTCCAGCTGAAACAGCAGGTAAGTTAAAAACTTTAAACATAGAACTTGGACAAAGAATTTCTGCCGGCTCGGTTGTTGCAACTATTGATGATAACTTAAAGAAAATCAGCTACGACAAAGCTAAAATTGATGCCGACAAATTAAAGAAAGATTTTGAAAGGACAAGCAATCTTTTCAAAAATGGTACTTCATCAGAGCAGGAACTTGATAATTCGCGGCTTTCCTACGAATCTGCAAAAAATAAACTTGAAGAAACTGAAAAGCAACTTTCATATACTAAAGTCATTTCTTCAAATTCCGGAATAATTACAAAGAAAAATGTAGAACTTGGGGCTTATGTCAATAGTGGAACAATTTTAGCATCAGCAGTCGATATTTCAAAACTGAAAGTAAAACTTTACGTTTCCGAAGCAAGTGTATATTATCTTAAAACGGGTGATAAAGTAAAAATCACAACAAATGTATTTTCCGGAAAAGAATTTGAAGGAAAAATCAGTTACATAAGTCCAAGCGCAGATGCTTCGCATAATTATCTTATTGAAATTGAACTTAATAACAGCAACGAAAATCCATTAAAAGCCGGAACTTTTGTAAATGTTTCAATAGACATTTCTTCAAATCAAAATGCGATGTATATTCCGAGAGAAGCACTACAAGGCAGTATTAAAAATGCACAGGTATATGTAGCTGAAAATGGAAAAGCTGTTCTAAAAAATATTGTTATTGGCAATACTAATAATCAACTTCTTGAAGTCCTTTCCGGATTGAATGAAACAGACAAAGTAATAGTTAGTGGTCAGGTGAATTTAGCCGACGGAAAAGCAATTAAAATAATTAAGAATAATTAAGGGAATAATATGTCAATTACAGAAATTGCAATAAAAAGGTCAACACTTGTTGTGGTTGTCTTCAC
>DAIOVK010000670.1:0-1551 GCA_036759045.1 Kapaibacterium sp. (SeqCode)
TTGCATGGAGCATTGGTGGAGTTCACGACAGGGCTTGGGGCGAAAGAGCTGTCTTCGGAAAAATTCGTTATATGAGCGGAAAGAAAATTAAGATTTGAAAAATTTAACAAGGGTAGAGACGCAATGCATTGCGTCTCTACGTTCATTTGCTTTAAATCACAATCAACCATCGGGTTAACCCGATGGTTGATATTTCCATTGAAATACCTGTAATATAAAGAGTTATGCAATAAATAATCCAAAGTGGTTAATTAGAAGATATTGCGAAGAATCTTTACATTCTTTCTTCAAATTCATTAATCAACTGAGTAATATCAACACGAGTTGCTTCATTTAGAATGTTGATTTTATCTGAAAAAGTAATTTCAATTTTGCTAAATGGTAAAGGAAATTGAAAGCTATCCCAGCTTTTATTGAATTGCTTTTTAGAGTGGATTTTTACTGAGCAAAGGACCAAAGGTATTTGCTTCCTTTGGCAAATCACAGCAGCACCAGCTTTGAATTGCTTGGCTGGTCCTCTGGGACCGTCTGGGGTAATTAGCAAATAATCATTGTCAAATTCAGTGCAAATCTGATTAAGTATTTCAGAGCCGCCTTTCGAAGAAGAACCGCGATAGAGCTTGTATTTCCATTTCTTAAGCAAAGATGATAATATTTCTCCGTCTTTGCTTTGGCTAACAACTGCACTTGCATTTTTAAAAGCAAAGAACCTCCATACAGGAAGCATTTCCCCATGCCAAAATGCAATAACCGACTTTGGCTCGGGTGGATTAGCAACCCGTATTCTCCAGGTTCGGCTAATTAATCGTATTAATATGATAGCAAGTTTGTGCAATTGTTAATTATTAATTATTAATTATTAATTGTTAAAGGATTTCTAAGAATGTCATTCTGAACCCCAAAAATGAAGTAAAAACTTCATTTAAATGGAAATGACATCATAAAACTGTCATTCTGAAGCGCAGCGAAGAATCTCACAAGTCATTGCTACCAGAGAGTTTGAGATTCCTCACTTCGTTACCAATGACATCTTTACAAAGTCATACTATCAACAAGTTGATAGCATGACTTATCTCTTGTCATGCTATCAGCTTGCTGATAGTATGACTGAAAAACACTTATATTATTCATATTTACATACATTTACTACAACAAAGAAAATTGAGCAAATGAATTTTTCAGAATAAATAATAAAGCAAATTTAATACTTTTTAATTATTTATAAATAATATTTTTCAGAGTTGATAAGATTTTATGAAAATTGTTGGTATAATCAACTAAGGGATTTGAAAAAAAATAAGTCATACTATCAACTTGTTGATGGTATGACTTATATCTTAACAAATGCTAAACTACTAAATCTAATTGCTGGACTGTGCCAACAGATTCATTTTCATTTAGGAAAATCCCTGTTCGGATTGTTTCACCGAGTAGCTGGTTTTCTTTAGATTTAAGTTCAAAAGGTGAGTTTATATTGTTGAGATAAATAGCTCCAACTTTCTTTTGCAATAATGACTGAAGAAAGTTGGAGCTATTTATCTCAACAATATA
>DAIOVK010000671.1:0-1526 GCA_036759045.1 Kapaibacterium sp. (SeqCode)
TCCCACTAAAGTTGAAGCAGCATTAGCTAAACCAGCCATAGGCATTAAAGTAAAAAGGATTATTCTAATACCAATAGTATAGCCCGCTACCACTTCACTGCCAAAAGTAGCTGCTATTCTCATAAGTCCAATCCAGCTTGAAGTAGCAATAATATTTTGTCCGATACTGCCGAGCGATAGTTTTATTATCTGAAAAATAACTTTAAAGTCAATTTTTAAAGAACTTAAATATAATTTAACTCTGTATTTGCCGGAAAATAGAAGGTAAATCTGAAAAAGCACTGCAATTCCCCGTCCTATGTTAGTAGCTATCGCAGCACCAGTTATCCCAAGTTCCGGAAAAGGTCCCCAGCCAAAAATCAAACAAGGGTCAAGAACTATATTGATAATATTGGCAAGCCACAAAACTTTCATTGATAAAGCTGCATCGCCTGAACTGCGTATAATTGCATTTATTATGAAAAGCAACATAATAGTAATATTGCCACTTAGCATAAAAAAGGTATAACCGGAATACTCACTAATTAAATAACTATTTGCTCCCATAAGTACGAGCAAATTGTTGTAATAAATTATACCAAATAAAGAAATAATGATTGATAAAAATAAACCAGTAAGAATAGCTTGAAATGCAGCAATAGATGCTTCTTTAGCGTTATTTTCCCCGATTCTTCTTGCGACTACAGCAGTAGCAGCGGTTGCTATTCCGAATGAAATTGCATATATTATTGTAAGCAATGATTCAGTAAAACCAACGATTGCAACAGCACCAGCACTAACTTTAGAAACGAAAAAGATATCAACAATTGCAAACACTGATTCCATCAGCATTTCCAATATCATCGGAATTGAGAGAAGAAATATGGAACGATTGATTTTTTCTTTTGTGTAATCAACTTCTTTACCTGCAAGTGCATCTTTCAAATCGCCCCAAAGCTTCTGATAGCTGCATTGCAACTGATTACTAAATAAGTTTAATATATTCGATTTTTTATTATATTCAGCCATTTCAATTTATGCCTTTCATTCAATTTGTTTAAAATATTCGACCTGTCCGACCTAAAAGCATTAAAAATCATAATTGGTGTTGTTACAACAACAGCTGTGGCTAAATTTTGAGTTTTCATTTTACTTCTCCTTTTAAAACAAATAAAAAATTGATTAAAATAAATATACGGGAAATCAGGGTTTAAAATATCTAAAACTTCTGACTTCGCCAGAATTAAAAAGTAACGGTAATATTTTTTAAAGTTATTTTCATCTTTATATGAAAGCAAAATTAAATAAATATTATTTTTTATTCAACATTTTTTATTTAAAATCTTGAAAAGTTGTGCTATTGATAAGAAAAAATTTGAAAAATTTAGATTATAAGTAAATAAGTGTGAAAAATATTTTACAAAAAAAAACCTCCTTTTATTCAAAGGAGGTCTTTTAAATAACTTATATTTTAAATTATTATCTTGAAATAACCAATTGTTTGGTTTCGTTATATGGTCCCGATTCGAACTTATAAAGATAAGTGC
>DAIOVK010000672.1:0-1517 GCA_036759045.1 Kapaibacterium sp. (SeqCode)
ATTTATATTTTTTAAGAAATTAGCTTTTTGAAGTCATATAAGCAACAAGTTGTTCGCATGACTTTCCTACTCCTTCCCGAGTTGCACTTGGGAAGTGAAAAAAATAAAATTTGAATAGCCACGAGCTTTAGCTCGTGGAAAGAGGATAAATCCCCGGAATGTTTCTCTTTATTTTTTTTTCCACTATCTAAAGATAGTGGCTATTTATTAAAAGAGATTTGAACTCCTTCCCAAGTTGCACTTGGGAAGGAGTTTTTTTTATAGTTCTTACATATTTAAAAAAATATGGAAGAACTTAAGTAAGATTAAAAATTTGCTTATAAATATATTTTTATTAATTTGTAATTATTGAAATTGTAAATATTTATTTTTGTTTAATGGTGAGAAAATATGAAAATACTCTTTACCGCAGCTATAATTATCATTTTTTGCGGGGGAATCAGTTTATTTGCAAAGAATACTACGCTTAACGAAGCTCAAACTATGCAAGATACGAAAAGTGTTGAATTTATTGAAAATAAAGGGCAGATTGCCGACCAGAACGGCAAAGTAAATTACGATGTCCTTTTTATTGCTGAAGTGCCTTACGGAACTGTTACTATTCGCAGGGACGGTATTAGCTGCTCTTTCATAAAAAGAGATGAGGAAAAATTGAAAGCACAAAGAGACAGAATGCTTTCAAAAGAAAGATTTGCTCAACAAAGAGAATTTGAAGATGAAGCAATTCCAACAGAAATATATCGTGTGGATATGCGGCTAAAAGGTTCAAATTTTAATCCGAATTTTGAGCAGTTTGAAATGACTGAGGATTATAATAATTATTATCTTGCACATTGTCCAGACGGAATTACTCAAGTTAGAAAGTTCAAAACCGTGAAACTTTCTGATGTATATCCGAACATTGATTTTGTTGTTTATGCAAATAATGATGGCTTGGTGCAGTATGATTTTGTTGTCAAGCCTGGTGCAAATCCTAATTTGATTAATCTTTCTTTTGAAGGTGCAAAAGAAGTAAAAATTACTTCAGATGGAAATTTAAAAGTAGAAACACCTTATGGAAACATAGAGCAAAAAGCCCCTGTATCATATCAGCCCTACGATTTAAATGACTATCTCAATTCAAGGGATTTCAGCCTCCAGTCCCAACCCCCCAGCCCCCAAACTCACTTCACAAAAAACAGCGACAACACAATAAGTTTTAACATAGCAAACTATGACCAAAGCAAACCTTTAATCATAGACCCACCAACAAGACTTTGGGGAACTTATTATGGTGGAAATAGTGATGAAATAGGAAATTCAGTGACCACAGACATCTCGGGTAGTATCTACCTTTCTGGTACTACATGGTCAACCAACGCAATAGCAACAACTGGAACTCATCAAAGCACTTTTGGAGGTAGCGTAGATGCTTTTTTAGTTAAGTTTAACAGCAGTGGTGTTCGACAGTGGGGAACGTATTATGGCGGAAATGTTGCGGATTATGGCAATTCAGCAATCACTGACTGCGCAAGCAA
>DAIOVK010000673.1:0-1488 GCA_036759045.1 Kapaibacterium sp. (SeqCode)
GCATTTTCAAAGAAATAATAGTGTCAAGCATTGCCAAATTTATATTATTCAAAAGATTTTGCTTGTTTTTTAGTAATTCATTCTTTTGAAAACAAAAAGTAACTTTTACATTTTCAATAATCAAATCCAATTGATTCTTTGTGCTTAAAATAATTCTGACATCAGAGCAAATGGAATTAATAGCATCAATAATTTCTTTATGTTCAAATTCTTCACAGGTAAAGAAATCCAAATCTTCAGAAAATCTATGATTTAAAAACAAAGCCAAGCCAGAACCACCAACTAAAACAAAACTATTTAGTTCGTTCAGTTTGGATAGTTTTTTCAATACCTTAGCAGTATTACTACTTAATGCTTTTAATTCTCTCATATCTCGAATATTTTTTTGCTGTTTCTCTAATAAAACTATAGGGTTCTTCAATTTTAAAGAAAACAAAAGCAAGATACACATTTAATTTAAAATATCTTTCGTCTGGGACAATTTTCCTTTCCCAAACATCTTTAATAAATTCAAATTCGAAGATTTTAAATAACTGAATTATTTCCGGAACATCTGCCCAAACGAGAGTATGCTCAACAAGCAATTTGTCGCTCAAATACTCTGCATCTTTATTATAACTCCAGAAAATTCCGCTATTTTTAAGTTTGCCGTAAAGTTCTTCTTTCGTCATCTTCTTCTTTAAATTCAATTTTTTCGTAAATTTCTGCAAGTTCCAACGTAATTTCCAAGTTATCAAGACGTGCAACGTCTTCCAACTTATCACAAAACTGCACTTCCCAAAAATCCTCTTTTACTTTTTTCCATACTTCAACGTAAGGACGATTTTGCCTAACAATTAAATAATATTTCAAAGAATCTATTGAGCGGTAAAAATCAAATTTCTGGTTTTTATCATAATCTTCTGTAGTTTTGGAAAGCACTTCTACAAGCACACTTGGATTGAGCAATGTATCGAATACACCATCAATAAATTCTGCTTCTCCACAAACGAGAGAAATATCCGGATAAGTATATAACCCATATTCCCGAATATAGACACGCATATCACTCATATAAACTTCACATCTGCGTTTTCTTACCTGCCGCATAAGTAAATAGTTTATATTTGAACAAATTATATTATGCTCACGGCTCGCTCCAGCCATTGCAAAAAATTCACCTTCATAGAACTCGCTTTTTGTTTCCGCTTGCCGTTCTATTTCAAGGTATTCCCGCTCTGTATATTTTTCTTTTTTTACTGCAGACATTTTTTTAATTGTTAATTATTAATTATTAATTGTTAATTGTTAATGTTTTTAGCTGTCGGCTATCAGCTGTCGGCTGTCGGCTGTTAGCTATCGGTTTTCAGCTGATACGTTATTTAAATCCACTGCTCTTATTCCCCTCTTGAGAGGGGATTAAAGGGGTGTGTTCTTTTTTCCTTGTAAAAAAATACTTTCTGAATAAAGAGAAAAAATATACTTATTAAAATATATCTCCTTGAAATT
>DAIOVK010000674.1:0-1483 GCA_036759045.1 Kapaibacterium sp. (SeqCode)
GTACTGGTGGCTGGGGTGCTTATGGTATAAACATTAACACTGCTACCGGTAATGATAACATTACTATATCAAATAATGTCATTACTGACCTTACAACTATGAACTATAGCGCAACAAGTACAACATATAATCCTTTTGGTATTAGAATAACAGGTGGTACCAATATAAAAATATGGCATAACAGTGTTAACCTTTATGGAGTTCAACCAGCTGTTGGTTCTGCTGGTACTCTATCTGCTGCTTTGCTTGTAACCTCAACTGCAGTTACAGGATTAGACATTCGCAGTAATGCCTTTTCCAACTCTTTAGAAGGTCTTGCAGGTTCAGTTTCTTATGCTGTATGTATTCTTGGTTCCAATGCTTCTTTTGTTAATATTAATTATAATGATTATTATGCAGGTGGAACTTATGGAGTGCTTGGTCATATTGGAACTTCTTATGCTATTGCGAACAATAAGTTTACACTTCCAGATTGGCAATTAGGAACTGGATTTGATGGAAATTCAATTTTTGATAATCCAACATTTACTGATAATGCCGACCTGTTTCCACTATTCGGTTCTCCTCTAATTTTAGCAGGTGAATACATCCCTCAGGTTCCAACTGATTTCCTTGGAGAAACTAGAATAAGCCCACCAACAATTGGAGCTTATGAATATGCTATTACCGGTGATATGGCATACTCTTCAAGTACAGTATCACACCCGACTTTTAACCCAGTTTTTACTGGAGTAGATGACCAGGTTATTATTCGTGTAAAAATAGCAACTGAAGGTATTGATAATCCTATAGACGTTACCAGCTTTACTTTCAACACAAATGGAACTACTGCAACATCTGATTTGGTAAATGCTAAGCTATTTTATACCGGCTCTGCAAATCAGTTTTCAACTGATTTCCAGTTTGGTGCAACAATTGTTGATTTTTCTGCACCATTTAATATTACTGGCACTCAAGAATTGAATCCGGGAAATAACTATTTCTGGTTAGCTTACTCAATTTCAGATGCAGCAACACTTTTAAACGTAGTTGATGCTGAATGTACTTCTCTTACCTGCGATGCAATTGCACGCATACCAGAAGTTACAGCACCAGAAGGTTCCCGTATGATTCGCGGAACATTAGAAGGTATTTATACCGTTGGTGATGGCGGCTTCTATCCAAATTTAAATGCTGCTTTTTCTGATGTTGGTATCTTAGGTTTAAGTGGCGATTTAACATTTCAAATTGTAAGTGATATTATTGAGCCAGCTCCAGCAGTCTTAAATCAATGGAATGAAATTGGAGGAGGTGGATATTATTTAACTATAAGACCAGAAGGCGGAGACCGCTTAATTCAAGGTACTTTTCCAAGTAATGGCGTTATCGTTCTTAATGGAGCCGACCGCGTTATTATAGATGGTGAATTGAATGAAGGCGAAAGAAACCTTTATATCACCAACTATACTATGACCGGTCCATTATGCGCCATTTGGCTGAAAAG
>DAIOVK010000675.1:0-1481 GCA_036759045.1 Kapaibacterium sp. (SeqCode)
ATTCTGGCGTATGCCAGAATCCATCTTGGGAAAGCAAGTGAGCTTGCTCACTTGTAACACATTTGGGCAAGCCCAAATGTATCCCTGAAAACCTAATAACGAATTGCAACTGAACTTTAATAAGATAGATTCTGACATCCGTCAGAATGACATTAGAAAATTATGTCATTGGTATTTAAATAAAGTTTTTACTTCATCTTGGGGTGCAGAATGACATCTTAATTGTATCAACGAATGAAACTTGTCATAAGAACACTGATATTTTACTAATTTTTCTCCTTTATAAGATTTTTATGTATAAAAAATTTAACATAAATAGAAAAGCCGGTATTGTGAAAACTAAAAAAGCAAAACCTCTTGGGAAATTTCCAGTCGAAATATAATGAAACAGATAAAACATTGCTAATCCTGATAACGAAATTATGCTTCCAATAAGTTCTTTCCGCCAGGCAATCATAAAACCAACTATAACAAATATAGGGAAAAAAAAGAAAAGTAATAATTCAATACTATTTATTGATGTTGGATTAAAGCCCTCACCAATAAATATAGTTGATAATAATAGAAACGAAATTATACTGCTTATTCTTGCTGTCCAAAGTACGATTAAGTTAGTTTTCATAAATGTTTTCAATTAAATCACAGTTCTCCCATAAGTAATTTCAAATGGGTTTCTGCTAATTTTAAATTATTATTTATAGAGCAAAGTCTCGTTAACGAATTTTCATAAGAAAGCTGGGCATCGCGAACTTCTATAGCAGTTGTTTGAGCGAGTTTTAATCTTTCCATTGCAAGGAATAGATTTTCCTTTGCAGAGTTTTTTGTTGAATTTTCAATTTCTAACATTTTTAAATTTGTTCGTATTAAGTCCAATAAATTTAAAAATTGGTATCTAATATCCTTTTTAGCAGATTCAAGTTGCAGCTCAGCAGATGATAAATTTATTTTAGAAATTGAAATTTGTCTTGAGATGTTCCCTCCTTCATAAATCGGAAAAGAAAGATTAATTCCAACATTTGGTCCGATACTTCGACTTAATCTGGTAAATCCAGTTGAGTTGTCAGTAAGATTTAATCCATAGCCAGCATTTAGATTAACAAAAGGTAGATTAAATGATTCGTATTCACCTGTAATTAGCTTTGAAATTTCAATTTGCTTCTTTAAGATTTGGATGGTAGGATTTGAATCAAAAATTTTTTTTTCTGCTAAAGCACTGTCGATATTGGAAAAAGAGACAGTATCAATTACATCAAATTCAGTTGAAATTTCTCTGTTAATTATTTGATTTAGCTTCCTTTTTGCTTGGGAAATAACATATAACTGCTGAATTTCATTTTGGGTTTGTGTATTAAAATCAATCTGGGCTTGCAAAAATTCAGTTTTTGCTGATAATCCTGCATTAAATCTGGTTTCGCCAATAACCATTCTTTCTTTTGAAAGTTCCTTGATTTCTCTGAAATTATTTAAAAGTTGTTTTTGTT
>DAIOVK010000676.1:0-1468 GCA_036759045.1 Kapaibacterium sp. (SeqCode)
TCTTTGCTAAAACCAGCTAATAAAATTGCAGTTAATACAAAGAGTTCATTAAGCTCTTTGTTCATTTTATATTCAATTTTCTTTGGAGGATTAACGGTAGGGAAAGTAATGTTCTGTTCTTTCAAATCATTAAGATAATCATCATTTTCTAACAAATCTTTTCTCGTTCTGCGAATAGTAATTTCCTTAATAACGTTGTTTCTAATTATATCGTAAATATCTATTAATTTATTAACATCAACATCATCGAACCTTTTTAGCTTTTTAAATTTTTCCATTAAAGGGCTGAAAAATGAAGTTAGGTTTGTAACACCGGGAATAGTAGATTGTCTTGCATCCTGAAACATTTGCAGTTGATAAAAAATATCATCTGGTCTGTTGTTTAAAGGTGTAGCCGAAACCAGAATTACTTTTTTTTGCTTTCCAGTGATTAAGCCCTGATTTTTCCTTGGGCTTTTACAAATAATTTGCAGTTTATTGAAAGAGTCAGTTTGGTGATTACGGAAGCGATGTGCTTCATCAACAATAACAAGGTCATATTCTTCTTTGCTCCAGTAATCATCTTCCTGCTCAATTATCTTTTGCAAACTTCCGTTAGTAATGAATTTAGTATATTTATCAATATCAAAATCGTGAAAAGTTTGCTTCCAGTTTTTTGCTATAGCTGGCGGACTGACCACAAGCACTTTAGTAAAATCCCTTCCATTTTCAAAAAGAAATTTTCTTGTTATCAAAGCAGCGACAACAGTTTTTCCGAGACCGACAACATCAGCAAGGAAAAAGCCGTTATGTTTAGTAAGCATACTGAAACCTTGATTAACAGCATCAATCTGGTATGAAAGTTTTTTGAAATGAACTGGCATATCCCCCAGCGATTGAGGATTATAATCAATCATATCGAAAAAATACTCGCTTAACAATTTAATATAAAGCTCAAAAGGTGTTACATTTTCGTTAAGATGCGAATTTTCTTTTACTTCCTGAATGTGTTGAGGGTCAATTTCAATAGCTTCAGCCCACAGTCTTTCAAATTCATCTGTTGCAAACCGGACATCATCATAATTGTTTAATAAAACATTAAATTCATAATTATGATTTTTAACAGTGCCAAGCCCTGCATCAGTGAAGTTAGATGAGCCGGTAATAGTATAGCCATAAGTGTGTTCGTTAAATGGTTCGGGTCGCAAAATATATACTTTAGCATGAATTTTCTTTTCAGGGTGGACTTTAAGCTGAACTTTTTTCTCAACTATATCTTTAACAAATTGTTTAATTCCTTCGTCGGTTTCTTTGTCGTATTTAGCTTCTTTAATATCTTTTTCAATATATTTTAAAAACTCTTCTTCTGTTTTTTCAGAATTTTTAAAAAATTCATTTCCGGCTCTGTTAGCTTGGGCAAGCAATATGTCAATATTAATGCCAACCAAAATTCTCAATTTAATTTCGTTGTAATCTGCTAATAATTTAC
>DAIOVK010000677.1:0-1461 GCA_036759045.1 Kapaibacterium sp. (SeqCode)
TTCTTCACTTCGTTCAGAATGACCGACAAAAGTAAAGATGTCATTGGCAACCCCCCAATAAAGCATTTGCTTAATAAGGGGGTTCGGAATGACAATTTAATTTTGTACTATTTGTAGTCGGTTTGGTATTAACCTGGTTTGAGGGTTTAATCTTGAAAGATTTTTTTGTTTAAGTAAAGTAATTCTATTCTTTATTGAAAATACCTTTTAAGGAGTTGGTAGTTTCCCCGTTAAATGATATGTCTAAAATCTTCCCTAATTTGTTATCGGAATTGGATTCAGAATTTTTATAAACTACTAAGGGGTTATTACTTTTTGTAGATTTTGTGCTTGGAGCATTATTAGAATAAAGTTCAGCCCTTGCTTCAGCAGCAATTGCGGAAGCTTTTGCTGCAACCATTCTGTCTTGTGCAGAAGGGTCAGCTGGAGCAAGAGCGGCTCTAATCACTTGCTCCATTTTAATAACAGTTGCACGTGGATTATTAGGAACTTCAGATATATCAATTTGGACTTCACCACCCGTTACATATTTTTTCCCATCAGGACCAGTTTTTTCATCAAAGGAAGAACCACGAACCAAACCACCACCAGCGGATTTATGGGCTTGCTCGTGAGTTCTTACTTTTTTATCTACTTCCTTTAATTTATCCACTGCCTTCTTTTCTTCTTCAGACAATTCCTTTCCATTGGCAGCAGTTTCCTCAACTTCACTATTTTCTGAATCTTTTCCTTTATTATTGGTTTCTGAGTTTGAAGAATTTTTATTTATTTTATTTTTTAATTGCTTAGTGTAATCAGTATCTTCAGATTTGCTGAAAGTACTTTCTGAATAAGTATCTTCTTTGTTTTCCAGAGTTTTATCAGTTTGCTGAACAGAATTGGAATTCGAATATGTACTGGTTTTGGTATAATCAAAATTATAAGTAACCGATTCTATTGCCGGTATTGGTGTTTGATTCGATATGTTTGCAACATTCATCATAATTTTAAAAATACCTCTCCGAATTTATTATCGACATTTTTTATTAAAACTTTAGCTTTTTACTTAATTTTTGAGAAGATTTTTTGATTTTTTTGTCCATCTTTATTTTCAAATTCAAAAATATAAACTCCTGAAGCTAAATTATCAATGTTTAAGTTAATGAAATTATTAGAGATATAAAAATCTTGAATTGGAATTTCAGTTCCATACAAATTATAAATTTTAAAATTCTTTATTAATGGATTATTACTTAAATTGAAGCTAAAAGTAATAAATGACTGGGCTGGATTAGGATACAGCATAAAGTCATTATCATTTTCACTTAACTCTTCGACAGCATTAACTTCAGATATTGACAAATCATCAATATACCAGCCATCATCATTTCTCGTAACATTAGTTTTTAACCGAAATCTAATAAGCAAAGTATCATTTGCATTTAAATAAAACGTAAGGTTTTCTAATTTCCAGTCATCTTG
>DAIOVK010000678.1:0-1457 GCA_036759045.1 Kapaibacterium sp. (SeqCode)
AAAAGTGGAAGATATAAAAAATACAAATAATGCACTATCTCCGTGCCATTACTCTCAAGAGGGGAATAAGAAAAGTGGATTAGAAGAACGTATCAGCACTGGGGGTAACCCGATGATTTATATTTATTAAAGTATTTGTATTATTTACAGTAACACGATTTAAAAGCCGAAGTGATTCATTATGAGGCGAATATAAACGAAGACGTTTACTTTTGAAGAAATGAACTTTTTAGTCATCGGACATCTGCAAGATGTCCGATGACTTCAGTCAACATATTGAAACGTTATAATTATATGTATTACATATAGTTACGTGCTAAAAAATCCGAAGTAGTTCATTTGGTGAATAGAAAAGAATCTCACAACTACTTGTTACCACTGAGCTTGAAATACTTAGCTGCGCTCAAAATTATAACTTTTTTGCGATATATTGCGAAATTATTATTTACAAGGCAAATCTCTTAACTACTTTATTTTAGTTATTGCATCAGAAGTTCTGATATTCCATAAATTCATCTAATTCTTTTTTATTGCTTTAATAGCAGATTTGATTAAATTGTCTATTTGATTACTATTTCCTTCATCTCTTGGGTCAAGAATAGAATCGCCTGATTTCAATAAACTCAATGGATTAATTTGAAGATATATATTGGAAGTAATAATTTCCAGCAGGACAACAGGAGTCTCAAAATTTAAAGACAAATTCGCAGTTACTGTTCCGTTATAAGTAAATGGGAAAGCTTCACCGTTTTTATAGGCAATCCCTTCAAAGATTGTAGTGTAGCGCTTGTCAGTAGCAAAATCTTTAAAAGTTTGGTTATTTTTATATTGAGATAATTCGTTTGGTTCGAAGCGATGAATCTCAAATTTTATTTTATCATAAGTGCCAGCATCAATTTGCCCATTGGCTAAATTGAAGTATGAACCGGTTGAATCCCCAACAAAGACAAAAGGACCAGTTTGGAATGCTTTATCATCATTTTCATTGCTATTGTTTTTTAAGTGTAATTTAATTCTTGAAAGCAGTATTCTTACTTTATTTATTTTTACAGAATCTACTTCAGTTTTTAAAATTGAGATTTCTTTATTCACTAAATCTGTTAATTGAATAGTTCCTTGAGTCAATTCAGATTTAATGTTTAAAGTAGCTTTGTTACTCAGGTTCAGGTCGGTTGAATCCGAGCAACTACTGATTAGGCAAAAAGCCATAATGATTATTATAATTGATAATGTTTTCATGATATCTCCTAAAATATTAACAATAAAATCAAATTTACAAAAAGCATTCATTTTAAAAAAATTTAAATACGTTTTGTCCATTGTTTTGTTAATTTTTAGAATTCCAAATTTTTCGTAATATTTCATTTCGCTGTTTAGAATAACAATTTTTAGAACTTCCCATTTATCACTTATCACTTATCACTTATCACTTATCACTTATCACTTATCACTTATCA
>DAIOVK010000679.1:0-1444 GCA_036759045.1 Kapaibacterium sp. (SeqCode)
GATTCTTCACTTCGTTCAGAATGACAGACAAATGTAAAGATGTCATTGGCAACCCCAAGATAAAGCATGAGCTTCATTTAAACGGAGATGACATTAATTAATAAGGACTTATGATAATAGAAAGTCAAAATCCCCCCTACCCTCCTTTTTCAAAGGGGGGAGAAGAATTTTCTTTTTAATTCCCCCCTTTTAAAAAGGAGGGTAGGGGGGATTTCTTAGTGCTGTTCTGTATTTCAACGTTTTCGTAAAAAAGATGCCATTTGTAAGCGTAGCGAGAAATCTCACAAGTCATTGCTAACACGTGCTTTGAGATTCTTCACTTCGTTCAGAATGACAACTTTTCTGGATAATTTGCACAAATGATATTTACGAGGCAATTCTTCTAACTCTTTTATTTTCGTTATGAGGTCAGGAGTTCTGAATATAAAAAGGAAGATTTCTTAATAATAAAAAATGTTCAAAAATTTTTTCTATATTTGCTTTTTTACTTTGATTGAATTTAAATGAAGTTTATAATTATTTCTGTAGCGTTTTTAATTTCAATTTTACTCGGTTTTTTTCCTAAAATTGATAAACCCAAATCAACTATATGGAAATTGACTGCAATAATAATTATGATTACCGCAATTATAATTAATATTATTCCACCTGTTGCAACCAATCTTGAAAATGCAAAGATAATTACATCTAAGATTTTTGATTATCCGATTAACTCTACTCTTGTTTTAAATAATTACTCTCCATCTTTTGATGAAGCAAATAAGATGTGGTCCTATTTCATAAAAAGCAGTGAAACGAACAAAAATACTTATAAATTATTTAGTAAAGAAAAAACTGATTTAAAAGGAAATAATGATTATATAATAAGACTTAAATATGATGAGAATATAGCTGGATTTGTATTTCATTCTTTAATTAGTGAAAATCCAATTTTTTCAATTCCATATCTCCCACAGCTTGAAGAACGAATTAAAATAATGAATTTCCACGTTCCATTGGCTTGGCTCACTGTCCTTGCCTACTTAATTTCAATGATTTATTCAATAAAGTATTTGAGGAAGCGCGATATTTATAATGATATTAAAGCATCTTCAGCAGCATACCTTGGGACGATTTTCTGTGTATTGGCAACTTTAACCGGCGCTGTTTGGGCAAAATATAACTGGGGTAGCTACTGGAATTGGGACCCCAGACAAACTTCAATTTTCGTTTTACTTTTAATTTATTTTGCTTACTTTATTTTACGCTCATCTATTGAAAAAGAAGATTTGAAGGCAAGATTGAGTGCAGTTTATTCAATTATAGCATTTGTTACAGTTCCTTTCTTTATTTTTATTTTACCGCGAATTGCTTCTGGTTTGCATCCCGGTTCAGGCAGCGAAGAAACATTAGGACCAATTTTAGCTACAAAAAGCGATATGCTCAATCCTACAATGCAATTAGG
>DAIOVK010000680.1:0-1443 GCA_036759045.1 Kapaibacterium sp. (SeqCode)
TTTCCTGAATGTCCTATTCATATTGCTGATAATGGAAATGATGCATGGACATTAATTCAAAGTGTTCACCCTAAGATTATTATTTCTGATATTGGAATGCCCGGACTTAATGGTTTCCAGCTACTTGAAAAAGTAAGAAATCATTCAACTTTAAATGATGTTTATTTTATTATTCTTACAGCAAATGTTGAAAAAGGTGAAAAAGTAAAAGCTCTTGAACGCGGAGCAGATGATTATATTACAAAACCCTTTTCATCAGAGGAATTATTGGCTCGAATCCGTTCTGCATCCCGCTATGTGCAGCTTCAAATGAAACTTTTTGAAGAAAACAAGTTGCTTAATGAACTTGCAAAAGCACTCGAACAGGACTTTAAAGATATGGCTATGCTTGCTGTCAAATTTTTACAAGCACGACTGCCAAGTTCTACCGATATGCTGAAAAGAGTTGCTCAGACATCTGTTTGGATTGCAAAACAAATTGGTGGATTTGAAAGAGAACAGCTTCAAGATATTGAAATTGCAGCTTATTTATCTCAATCGGGAAAAGTGTTCCTTCCAGATGAACTTATTAAATCTCCTGTTATGATTAACGGAAGACCAACTAACAAATTGATGTTTAATGTTCCCGTTTCTGCCCGTGAAATCGTGTCAAGTATTTCACGTTTTAAAGAAGTTGGTAAAATTCTTTATCATTTATATGAAAATTTCGATGGAAGTGGTTTTCCCGAACATTTACAATCATGGCAAATTCCTATGCCTTCTCGTATTATTAGAGTTGCTTTAGATTTTGAAGAAATCTCTCAACGTACTATGAAAAAATCTCCTAAAGAGATTTTCGATATAATTTTTGCTGAATCTAATCGATTGTATGATAAAAGAGTTGTTATTCTTTTAGAGCAATACTATGCTACTGTTGGAAGCAAGGAAAAAGTTTCAAACGAGAAAGCGGTTCAACTTTTTGAACTAGAAGAAGGTATGATACTTTCAAGAGATATTATTACTAATTCCGGTATCAAATTAATGCCTGCTGGGGCTGTATTAAAAGATAATATTATTAAAAAAATATTTTCTCATAATTCCACTGACCCAATTATTGGGAATATTTTCGTAAAAAATAAATAATTTCGTACTTTATAACTCTTGCCCCCTCGTATTTTGATATATCGCAATCTTGTCATTCCGATACGAAGTGAGGAATCTCAAGTGAAGTGGAAACAATGACGTGAGATTCCTCGCAATGCTCCTAATGAACCACTTCGGTATTTTTAGCACATAACTATATGTATTATATATAATTATAATTATAAATATGAAAGCGGAAGTCATCGGATGACTGCCAGTCATCCGATGACTAAAAAGTTCATTTTCTCAAACGTAAACGTCTTTGTTTAAACTCTAACTCTCCCAAATTTACGTAATACTTTATTTATTTTTTTAATAAAT
>DAIOVK010000681.1:0-1430 GCA_036759045.1 Kapaibacterium sp. (SeqCode)
GCCAATATATATTATGGATTTTACTTCTCAATCGTTAATGGGCAATATACCTGTTGCTGATTCACGTATCAGGCATATCGCTTATGATTCCGATTTAGACCAATTTTGGTGCGGAAATTGGCAAAGTGATATTATTTGTGTTAACAGAAGTGGTGAAATAACCAGTACAATTCCTTTTGCAAATCATAAGATGATGGGAATTTACGGCTCTGCTTATGATAATTTTAGTGAAGGTGGTCCTTATCTTTGGGTCCATAGTCAATCTTGCTTTGGAAGCGTTGATGGTATTGCCCAAATTGATATAGCTACAGGAACTCCAACCGGAGTTTGGCATAATGTTATGGAAGATGCCGGCTCTGAAGTTGAGAATGCAGCCGCTGGTGGCTTATTTAATTCAATTGATATTCTTCCCGGCTACTTTGTACTAGGTGGTATTGTTCAGGGAACTCCAAACAAGCTTTTTGCATATTCATTAATGCAATATGGAACAGTTCCTCCATCTTTAACAGCTCCAGAAAATGCTGAATTTGAGGTTGATGTTTTACCTCTTTTCCAATGGACTGCTGCCGCTGGTGTTACTTCTTATAATATTCAGGTATCTCTTTACAGTAATTTTGTTGAAACTGTAATAGATGTAAGTGGAATAACCGGCTTAACCTACCAAGCAACTACTTCGTTAGAAGAAACAACAAGATATTACTGGAGAGTAAGAGGTGTTAGCGCTGGCGGTGAATTCACTGCATGGTCTAAAAAGTTTTCGTTTATTACTGAAGGCGAACTTCCTCAACCGACATTGCTGACTCCAACAAATGAAGCAGGAGGACTTGTTCCAACTCCTAAATTTACGTGGACAAGACATATTGCTGCATCAAACTATTATTTGCAGGTTTCTTCAACAGATGATTTTGAAAATTTAATCATCGACCAGCCAATGCTTGAAACTAATAGTTTTATTGGTGATGGGCTGGGAATGAATACCCAATACTGGTGGCGTGTTCAAATGCTAAATCCCTTTGGCAACAGCGATTGGTCAGAAACCTGGACATTTACTACCGGTGCCTTCTTCGTAGTAGGTACAGGAACTGAATATAATGATGCATACACTTTCCCATCTGGTTATGCAAATTGGTATGGTGGAGTTAAGCAGCAGTTTTTAATACGTGCTGAAGAATTGTTCGAATCCGGAGCAAGTCCGGGCTTCTTAACTTCTTTAGGATTTAATGTAGCTGCAATAAACGTTGGGGTTCCTTTAGAGGATTATGAAATTCAATTAAAACTGACAACAGAAAATGAATTAGATGATACATGGGATTTAGCTGATTTTACATCAGTTTATTATAATGAATCCTATACACCTGTTATGGACTGGAATGTTCACGAGTTCACAACCCCGTTTTTCTGGGATGGAACTTCCAACCTGTTAGTTGATG
>DAIOVK010000682.1:0-1414 GCA_036759045.1 Kapaibacterium sp. (SeqCode)
CATATTCTTTACCAAGTACCTCTGAAAGCGTTCCGTTTGCTTTGCGGCGTAGTGTTTCCATTTGCCATAAGCGGTCCTGTGCGTGCAAAAAACCGAGCATAAAGTAAGCATCAGCTTCATTTTTGCTTATAATATGAGGAATGGAATACTGATTTTTATAAACCGAGACCTCATCTTTAAAAGCACTTGATTCAAATTCAATTTCGCTTTTGGGAAGAGATAAAAATGCTATTTTAAAAATAAAAAAGAGTATTGTTATTACAACAAACAAAATTGACAGAAGCCAGGTGAATATTTTAAATTTAAACTGCATTTTAAAGCCAATTATTTTCCTTATACCACTTAGCAGTATCAAGCATACCTTTGTCTATTGGAATTTGCTGCTTGTACCCAAAATCTTTTTTTGCTTTTTCAATCGAACAAGTCCAGTAGTTTTGAATAAAATCAATACCTTTTTCATAATTAAAAACGGGCGGTTTGCTCGAAAGCTTTCCCAGAAGTCCGAAAATACCGGCAACGCTAAGAACAAGGAAATGAGGTAGTTTTAATTTTAAAATATGTTTACGACCTACTGACTGACCAATCAGCGGAATTAATCTGTCCCATGTATAAAACTCTTCAGAAGCAATGAAATAAGTATTTCCAATTGCTTTTTCAGATTCTGCTGCCTGCACAAATCCAAGGACTAAATCGCTTGAATGAATCAAACTTAAATACTTGGGCTTTAATACGCCAACCATAGTTCCCAAACCGCTTTTCACAGTTTGAAATATTTTCAGGATTTCTGCATCGCGGGGACCATAAACAGCTGGAGGTCGAACAATAGTAATCGGTAAAATATCTTTATATGTCAGAACTGCTTCTTCAGCGGCTTTTTTGCTTCTTCCATATTTGGTTAGTGGTTTACATTCATCAGCTTCTGTAACTGGTTTTTCAAGTGAAGCAGAAGGTCCTGCAGCTGTTTGGCTGCTAACGTAAAGGAAACGTTTTAATCTTGGAGCAAACTCTTTTGCTGCTTCTAATAAATTAACAGTTCCATCTCTGTTAGCTTTTAAGAACTCATCATAACTTCGTGCTGCGACAAGCCCTGCAACGTGATAGATATAATCAACTCCCTCGACTGCTTTGGAAAGTGATGCTTTGTCGGAAAGTGATGCTTCAGTTAGCTCGTAGGGTTTGCCTTTGAGCCATTGCAAATTGCTGGTTTTTCTAATAGTGCATCTTACTGAATATCCTTTTTTGCTAAGTAAATCAGCAAGATGACTACCTATAAAACCTGTTGCTCCTGTAACTAATACTTTCATCATTTTTAAAATGGTACCTCGTCGCCTTCCGAAATTTCATTTTCGGAACTTTCAAAATCCTTTGGATTAAAAGCAGTGTCTTCGTGGTTGTTATAAGATTTTTTATAACT
>DAIOVK010000683.1:0-1410 GCA_036759045.1 Kapaibacterium sp. (SeqCode)
GAGCAGAATTTGAAGGATAAGTAAGTTCTGCAGCTGCGCCCATATAGAAATAATATCCTTGTCCTGCTAGCATATTGCCGAGAGTGTTAATTCCGAAAGAAGGCATATAAATGCCACCAACGTTATCTTTTGCCAGAACTAATGATGATGATATTGATGTAAGAGCTGTAATTGCTGACATTTCATTAACTCGTAAGTAAGCAGATAAATTCCAGCCATTATTTAAATTAATTGGTGTATCTTCTGGTAGAAGTTTTGTTCCTGTAATAGTTAATTCATTATTATTTAACATATTAACTAAATATCCATCAGAATAATTCCAATTTCCAATAGTGTTAATATTAAATGCTGGGTCATACATTTCTCCTGCACCATTTTTCACAATTTTCACGTTACTTACAATGTTTTCAAAAATATTAGCAACATTAGAGTTTTCGGGTTGGATGTATGATGAAATTATATTCCAGCCGGAGTTTAGAGAGATATTTTGAGTTTCTGAAGCAGAACCAGTTGTAAAGGAAAATACTACTGACCAATCGCTAATGGCATCTTCATTTGCTGCATTAAGTCGCCAAAAATATTGAGTAGAAGTATTTAATTGTTCTTCAGGAGTTACTTGATAAGAAGTTCCTTCTGTTATTATATGCTCAATAAGAATAGTAGAGAAGTTCTCATTATCAGAAACCTGCAAAGTATAAGAAGTAGCATTTTCAGATTCTGCCCATTCAAGTACTGGTGTTAATGAAACATCAATAGCAGTATTCAAAGGTAAAAGGAGTTCTGGTGGCAAAATAACTGGAATATCCAATCCGAACATCATATTGGGTCTGTTGGTTGAAAGAGTTGACCGAGCCGGAGAAGAACAAATTGTAGAGCCGCCGGAACCACCATAATACTTAGCTGAAAAATAGCTTGTGCTGGTGTAATAGAATGATTCATTAAGTGTGACAGGAGAAGAATTATAGAAACAAACTCCGACTAGAATATTTGAAACACCATCCCAATTAAAGATATTATCAAACTCATGAATATTCCAACCTAAATTCGGAACATAGTTGTAAGGTCCATAGACCAATGTCCAGTTGTTCAAATCCCAAGGATTACTCAATGATGTAGTATTTGTATGTTTCAAAGATATAGTGAAATTTTCCAAAGTTGCACCTGAGTTGATTTGAGCCACATTAAAAGCAAGTGAAGTAATAGCATCAGTTGTCATACCTGCTGCAATGAGTTCTTCTGCACGTATCAGGAAATGATGTTTAACTGCCTGGTTATAATTTCCATAAGGAGCCGGAAATTGCATACCAGAATTATAATTTGTTCCATTGCCAATATTGACGAAAGCACCTGTAGTAAATGTCCAAATATCAGACCAAATACCTTCACTACATAAATTGTACATTTTAATAC
>DAIOVK010000684.1:0-1406 GCA_036759045.1 Kapaibacterium sp. (SeqCode)
AGAAAATCCAGTTAAATTCGATATATATCCAGCAAAATTCGAGAATGATACTTTATCTGGTGAAATCTCAATTACTGATAATTTTGGCAATTGTGTGGCAAATATTCCGGACAGCTTATTAACTCATTTTAAAGTAGGAGATATTTTAAAAATAGAAGCAGGAAACACTCACTTCTTTGCTAAATATGGCACCGGCTATAGTTCTGTCAATGTTGGACTTAATGTTGCTTTCAAAAACAGTTCAAAACGATTGGAAATTTCCGTCAACTACGGAGATATGTCTTCCCGTTATTCAATTTCAGCTGGAATGAAACTGACGATAACAAAAGCAAAATTGAAAATCGGTATTTTGAAGTATAACGACTCTGAAGTTGCAAATAATATCGTAAATGTTATGAAAACTGAACTCCAAACTCTTGGAGTTACAAATGAAAATGCTACAATTATTGAGAAAAATGCTTTTGGCGATGTAAATCTACTACCAACTTTAATAAATGAATTATTAAATGAAAAAATTGATATTCTGGTGCCAGTATCTACTCCTGCTTCACAGTCAGCAGTATTTAATACTCCGGAAACTATACCAATCGTCTTTACTTACGTTACCGACCCTGAATCTGCCGGCATTTTAAATAAAAGAAATGGAGTTACAGGATGCTCTGATGCAACAAATTTCGCTGATTATATTAGATTTGTTAAAAGATTATTACCAAATTTAGAGATTGCAGGACATATTTATAATGATAAAGAATCCAATGCTTCTTATGCAAAGCAGCAATTGGCAACGCTTGCTCCATTTTATAATCTGACTTTAAAATCTGAAATAGCAAACTCAACCGACCAAATTGCAACCGCCTTTCAAAATATTAAAAACCAATCAATTAATACAATACTCATTGCCGCTGACAATACTATGAGCAAAGGAATTACGAACCTCTCTGCTCTTTCTGTTGAAAATAAAATGGTTTTAATCGGTGATTCCAATGAACATTCTCAGGGTGGTGCATTAGCTTCTATTTCTGTTGATTATGAAAAACTTTCAAAAAGCACTGGGAATTTGATTTATTCTGTTTTACTCGGAAAAAATCCAGACAACGAAGATATTAGAAAATTTAGCACTGACGTAATTTCAGTAAATAAAACAACTGCGAATAAAATTGGTTTTACAATTCCAATTGAAATAATTAATGAAGCTAAATTTGTATATGAGAAATAACGATTAAATGCTTATCACTCCTTCCCATTTGCACTTGGGAAGGAGAATTAAACTCAAATCTACTCAGCTTTAATTAATTTTGTAGCAGTTTGTTGGTTGTTTGCATTTGTAATAATATAATACATTCCTTTTGGTAAACTTGAAATATCAATAGAATGAGAATACTCACCTGCTTCTGAAAAACAATTTA
>DAIOVK010000685.1:0-1395 GCA_036759045.1 Kapaibacterium sp. (SeqCode)
AAAATATGAGATTTTGTAAAAGGTATTTCTAATCCCAAACCAAGAGTTGTTGCAATATTAAAATAATCGTTCCAACCCTTTGTTTTAATGAGAATATTAAAATTTGAGCCATAAGCTATTCCTAAACCACCAACAACAATAATATCAATTCCTTTTTCTTCTGTTTTACCTGAATCAGCTAAAACTGTGCTTTCATTAGCAAAACCGATTAAGGAATTGAATATTAATAAAATAAAACAAAATAATGCAAGTTTATATTTCATAACTAATTACTTTATAAGGATTAATCTGTTGGATATTGTTTTATTGCTAAAAGTTAGCTTGCAAATATAAATTCCTGAAGAATAATTATCGCATTTCACTAATACTTTGTGCCAACCTGCCTCATATTCTTTATTTGTAACAACTTCGTTAATAGCACCGCTTGCATCGTAAATTTCGATTACTGCAACTCCCTTTTCTTGAATAAAGAATTCAATCGTAGCTTCATTTTCAGTTGGGTTTGGATAAAGATTTATTGCTATACCATCAGTTATACCATTTTCAATGCTATTTATACTTTCACCATTAATTCCCGGTGGTGGTACTTGACCAGTCACTTTATACCATAAACCAATATTTTCAGCAAGAGAATCGCCAGTAAACACAAAATCGCCTCCAACAAGAATTGAATCTCCGTGTAATGCAATAGTTCTAATTGTTTGGTCAGCGCCGCTACCAAAAATACTCCATTCTGTTCCATTCCACTTTGCGATACCTCTGCACTGATTTGAATCGTTTAAAACTTTTGTAAAACTACCTACAGCATATAAGTTACTTCCGTCAGTTACCATTTGAAAAACTCTGCCATTAAGTCCATCTGCTAATGCTGACCAATTAGACCCAGTCCATTTTACAATATTTTTACTATAAATTTTTGTACTTCCGGTATAAACTGAATCAAAAATTCCTGCAAAATATGTGTTATTCCCTACTCTACATACTTTTGAAACTTCGCCGATAGGACCTACATTTCCTAACGTAAGCCATTGCACTGGTGGATTACTTTTCCAAATGGCTATATTCTTTGAAGGTTGATAGCCAACAGTATCAAATTCACCTACAATATACACTAATTGATTACTAACAAACATATCAGTAACGACATTATTGACTCCTCCAATAGAATTCCAGTTTGTTCCGTCCCAATAACCTATGTTCTTAGTATTAATAGAATTATTATTGTTAAACAAAGTATCAAACCTACCACCTATAAAGATTTTATTATCAACTTTTGCAATAGAAGTTATTATTCCATTTGTGCCTTTTCCTAATGATGTCCAAGTTCGAGAATTAATATCCCATTTTGCAATATTATTTGCTTTAACAGTTCCAGCACTGTCGAACAAACCAGCG
>DAIOVK010000686.1:0-1353 GCA_036759045.1 Kapaibacterium sp. (SeqCode)
TTGCACTACTACTCTATATTTACTTCATTTTTTCAACTAGGAAAGTTGAGTTAATAATTAATAATTAACAATTAATAATTAACTCCTGCTTTTTCTTTAAATGTATTAAAAAATGAATCATTTAATCTGGGACCTAACTGAGAAACAACTTGAGATGAAGCAATGGAACCGAGATTACCAGCTTTTTCAGCGTTATTCAATTTAATAATACCCCAAAGGAAGCCGGCTGCATACATATCACCAGCACCAGTGCTATCAATTGCCTGGACTTTATAAGCAGGAATATTAAATTTTTTTCCATCGAAAAGAACAACCGAACCTAAAGCACCTCTTGTTACAACAATATTAGGACAACTTTTATATAATTCCCTGACTGCCTTGTCGTAATCGTTTTGCTTGGTATAGGTAATAGCTTCCTGTTCATTACAGAAAATTAGGTCGCTTTGTTCGGTAATTTTTTTAACTCCGTCATAAAAGCAATTTATTATAAAAGCATCAGAAAAAGTAAAAGCAATTTTTGTGTTATGCTTTTTTGCCAGTTCAACAGCTTTAAACATAGCATCAGCACTGGATTCCTGAGATAATTTATAACCTTCCAGATAAATCCATTTAGAACGGCTAATAATTTCTTCATTCAAATTCTTCAATTCAAATTTAGCAGATGCCCCAAGAGAAGTTAGCATAGTGCGTTCAGAATCGGGAGTTATTAAAATCAGGCAAGTGCCTGTTGGAGTATCATCAAGAAGCTCTGCCTCTAACTCAATACCTAATTCTTCAAATTCAGAAGCATAAAACAGTCCGTATTTATCGTTTCCAAGAACTGTGTTGTATGCAGCATTTGCGCCAAATTGAGTAAAGCCGATAATAGTATTGGCAGCTGAGCCACCTGAACATTTATGCTCTTTTTTATCTTTTAATAATTCAAGATAACTTGCCTGTTCTTCTTCAGCAACAAGAGTCATTAATCCTTTTGCAATTTTTAAAGAAAGAAGTTCTTCCTCGCTAATTTCATATTGTAAATCAACTAATCCGTTGCCCAAACCACATAAATCAATGCTTTTATTCATAATCTTTCTCTTATGTAAAAAAAACAAATTTATAAATAAAACTCAATAATTACAAATTTAAGTTGATTGCTTGTATGAAAAATTTAAAAAAAAAAAATTCCTTGATTGTTTGAAAAAAAAGTGTTAATTTGCATTTAGAAATGAGGAGAGGTGGCCGAGTGGCTGAAGGCACCGGTTTGCTAAACCGGCGTAGGGTCAAACTTACCGTGAGTTCGAATCTCACCTTCTCCGCTACCACGTATTACTATGTCCATACAAAACAAAGAGTTACGAAAATTAAAAAAAG
>DAIOVK010000687.1:0-1350 GCA_036759045.1 Kapaibacterium sp. (SeqCode)
TTGCAATTGCTTGCAGCTACAACTTAATTTGCAGGGACAAGTCATCGGATAACTGGCAGTCATCCGATGACTACAACAAAGTATTTAAAATGACCACCGACTCTGGCTGGGTGCAAAAAGATGGCTATCTCGAAAACGCTTTACAGGTTGGAAGCATTAGCTATTTTAGATATTCGAATGATGGGCAGTATCTTTTCACTTTTGGCAGTGATTACACTTTTAGGAAGTGGGATGTGAAAACGGGGATGGTGGTGAAGGAAAAATGGTTTAATTATTACAAAATTACTGGTTTTGATATATACAATGATGAAAACACAATGGTTGTAACTTATTCAGGAGCTGGCTCACCAAGAAATTCAGAAACTTATGTATTTGTAAATGATGAAGTTATTGATACTATAAATTCAAGCGAATGGTATTGGCCTGGCGAAAGAGGGTATATCGGTAGAACACTTACTAACTTTTTTAATAAAAATAAAACAATACTTATTGGATTAGTAGTTAGCTTTGAAGGACATGCCGGTTCTGTTTCAGGTGGAAGCTATGCTTTATGGAATTTAGATAGTAATAAATTAGCTTACAAATTTCCTGTTTATTCTTGCCCAAATGAAATAACAATATCAAATTCAGATAAATATGCTTTAGTTTCATCTTATAACTATGATTGCACTTACGAACAAGATATTCATAATAGCGAATTATTTCTTATTAATCTTGAAAATAATGAATTAATACCAATCTATCATTTTAATGATAAAGAACATTTTCATAGTTTAGCTTTTAGTAATAACTCAAAATATTTTGTTACAACAAGAGGTGATTCATACACTTTAATTTGGAATATCTTAGAAAATAAAGTTAAAGCTTTAATTAATAGGCCTGATTTGTGCTTTTCTAAATTTTCAATAAATGATAGATTTATTATTTCAAATGTATTGAAAACAGACCATTCTGTTCTAAAATTTCATTTAGCAGAAACAGGAGTAGAAGCAGACAGTATTTCATATCAAGGTAATATAGGGAACATTGCTGTTTCACCAGATTCTGTTACAATAGCAGTTGGTAGTTTAGATGGTTATATTAGAATTTTCCAACCAAAAATATTCAATAAACAATTTTTTGCTTCATTCTCTGCAGATTCTACTGTCAAGCAATCAAGTAATCCAGTACATTTTAAAGACTATTCTTTTTATAATCCAATATCTTGGTTTTGGGATTTCGGAGATGGAAATACAAGTACTGAACAAAACCCACTGCATTATTATACTTCTAAAGGAATTTATACCGTAAAGTTAATTGTTTCAAATGGTAAAATTATTGATACTCTTATTAGAAAAGATTTTATAAATA
>DAIOVK010000688.1:0-1325 GCA_036759045.1 Kapaibacterium sp. (SeqCode)
GCAATATAATGAAATATTTTAATAATTCCAAATTTATTTGGGTAACGTCAGCTCTCAAGAGGGGAATGAGTAAGGTGAGTTCTTAACTAACCTTAGAAAATTTAATTGAACTTTTGGGTTTAACAAAAAGAATCCCGGACACAATAATTGTATCGCCTTCATTCAATCCGGAAAGCACTTCAATCGCATCTGCGCGCCGAACACCAGTTTTTATTACAACATATTTTGCTATACCATTTTTCACAACAAATACTTTTTTCGTATTTGCTTCAGGAATTATTGCCGAAGTAGGAATCATCAATGCTTTATCGGTATTTCCAAGATTTACAGTAACTTTAGCAAAAGCACCCGGAATAAGTCCATCTAATTTATCTGATATAATTGCCCTAACTTTCAAATTTCTTGAATCAGATTCTATGCTTGATTCATTAGCAATTACACTTGCCTCGAAAATCTTATCGTTACCCGAAACAGTAAAAATTATTTTTGAACCATCTATCATTTTCGAACCATATCGCTCCGGAATACTAAAATCAATTTTTAATTTATTAACGGCTCTGATTGTAACGATTTGGGTTGCAGGAGTTATATATTGTCCGACACTTATTTTTTTCAATCCCAGCATACCGTCATAAGGAGCTTTAATTTCAGTTTTACCAATATTTACTTTTAAAATTTCGATTTGTGCTTTTAAATTGCTAACCTGCAGCAAACTTGCATCATATTCCTGCTGGCTTGTTCCTTTTACATTAAAAAGAGTTTTCATCCTTTGTTCATTGTTTTTTGCAATTTCTAACTGAACCTCAAACATTTTTAGTTGTGCCTGCAAATCTTCATCAAAAAGCTTTAAAAGTAAGGTGCCTTTTTTTACGAGTTTTCCTTCTGCTAAATTTATATTTACGATTTTACCTGATACTTCAGACATAATTATTGTTTCATCGTATGGAATAATCGTTCCGGATACTTCTATATTTTCTTCCAGTGCAGAAGTTTTAACAATAAGCCCTTCAAGATTGCCGACTAAATTTGAGAAACTTTTATTGTTTTTATTTTTCCCTTTTGCTTCGTCATTTCCGCTAACTAATGCAAAATATAATACTGTAGCAATTGCTAATATTGAGATTAATAGAATTAATATATGCTTTTTTATCATTATTTTATATTTATTCTTTTTTAAAAAAACTTGCCTTCTTTTATACTATAGCATAATTTAAACGAATTAGTCAAAAATGTAGTGCTTAAATAATTGTTAATTATTAATTATTAATTATTAACTCACCTTACGCAATTCCTCTTTTGAGAAATGAAAAAGTGTAGTGTTGAAA
>DAIOVK010000689.1:0-1305 GCA_036759045.1 Kapaibacterium sp. (SeqCode)
GGTCGTAGAGGCGGAAGCCCATTGCAAAGTAGTCGCTTTCTTTGTCTCGCTGCTCTCCAAAGTAACCGATTCTGTTTTCCTCGCCTGCTTCCTGCAAATCACCAAAGGGTTTATAGTCGAATGCTTGCGTGCTTGTTGTTTGCGTTACTGGGTCCCAACTGACAATGCAGCGGACAGAACCGAGATTATCCACTATGTTGAACTGCTTCGTGCCGTCTGCCAGCGTAACAAGTTGCCCACCCGCAGAGATGAAAGAATGCAAATACATATAGACAAATCTTTCTGTTTCATTGTCTTCTCTATCAAATTTCACCTGCACTCCATTATAAACTGCAAGCTGTTCGCCAGCAGCACCGAGCATATAGTATTCCCAAGTGTGGTGGTTTTTTTCAGTATTATTGTTATATGTGCAAATAGCATCACCTTGGGGAGTATATAGCAAACGCTTTTGCTCTCTTGCACCAAGTGGGCTGTAGCGGTATTGCCAAACTGTCCGTTTGTCTGGAGACATTGCTTTAGTTTCATCAGAACTGCAATGCACTCCTACATCATCACCTAAATCAAATTTCTTTAAGCGTTTCACTCTGCCTTCAGAATTAAAATAAAAACTCTGGTATTTTACTTCTACATTATTTTCATCAAAGTTTACGATATAATCAACGGCACCAATTTCATTATAATAAAAATCGCGTCTTTTGTCAGTTCCGTCACTAACCTGCGTTAACCTATTGGAACTTAAGGGGTCTTGATAAAAATACTCATTTTTCGTAGAATTTTTAAATTGCTCAGAAAGCCGGTTCCCCATAACATCGTAAGTAAAATCAACATCGTCATTTCCGCTTGCATCCCAGTGAGTTAAGCGGTAAAGTGCGTCATATTCATAATTTTGAGCAAATTCATTCTCGTTATATTGCCATGAAACCTGCTTTGTTATGTTGCCGACATAATCTCTTGTAAGTTCCTGTTTAAAATATAGCGTGTTAAAGTTTTCGCCATTTCTTGCCACAATCGAATCTGCCCATCCTCTTTTGCTAAAATATGTTTTTTGATTGACGTTTGCAGGAAGGAATTTAGTGTTTGAAATATTTCCACGTTCGTCGTAAGAGTATCCAATGTCGGCTTGTTCTGGCTTTGAAGGGCAGCTTGGAATGATATAAGGAAAATAAGCATCAAAACCATCTTCCACTTTCGATGTCCAAATGCTATCCACTCTGCCGTTATCATCGTAGCTATACCAGGTAGAAAACTGCCTCGAAGCATCAAACACTCTTTGCTGAATAACTTTATTAGCAGAATTGTATTTGT
>DAIOVK010000690.1:0-1301 GCA_036759045.1 Kapaibacterium sp. (SeqCode)
CGCTCTGATTCTTTATTATTAAATAATAATTTCCCTGAGCTAAGTTCTCAACGTTTATTGTAAGTTTTTCTGAGTTGATTGAACTGTAATTATTTTCAAAAACTACATTTCCGGCAGCATTGAGAATTTGGATATTTGTATTATTAGAATTCAAATCTAAATTAACATTAAGAGTGCTTGAAGCCGGATTGGGATATACTGCAACTTGCTGGACTTCCTGCTGGTCTTTAACGGAAGCTGCTTTTGCAAATAAAATTATATCCTTGCTAAATTCATTATCATTTTCGTTTAAGGAAATAGTAGTTTCAAACTTTTCGTAGCCGTTCTTTTCTGCAACGATTTTGAAGCTTCCCTGGACTAAATTCTTTAAAGAGTATTTACCATTGGATTTGCTTAATGCCCAATCAACAGAATTACCTTCGCTTGTCATTGCACGGACAGTAACTCCGGAAATCGGTTCGCTGTTGTTATTAAAAATATTACCAATTACCTGAACAATTTTGCCAGTATCGATTTTAATTAAATCTTTGAGCTTAATTGTATATAGGTTAGAATTATTTTCTGTATTTACAGTAACAGTAGTAGCAGATAAAAATTCCTCAGTAGCGAATTCGTCCTCAACGTAGTAGCCGGGCAAATATTCCATCTCATTCGGGAAAGTGAAAAGTACATAATCACCGGGAATTACACCAAAAATATTAAAATTACCTTCTTCATCAGTTTGAGCTGGGAAAGCCCAGTTGTAATAATAACCTGTTGTGTCCATTGAAATAAGATATGCCTGAACAGAAGCACTTACCGGCTCGTTATCCTTGTTGATTACTTTTCCAGAGATATTATAGAATTCATTTGCGTATTTTAATAATGTAAAATTAATGTCGGTAACATCATTTTCTACAAGAATTGGCTCTGCTTCCAAGTAGTTTGATGTATTATTGTAATATTCTTCATAGTAGTCGCAATCAAAAGCATAAGCGTAACCAATATATTCATAACCGCCGAGGACTGTAGCGCTATAGTAACCACTTCTGTCTGTTTCTGCATAAGTTTCAATGAAAACGTAACCGGGGTCTAAATTAATTGAATCTTTTAGATACAGAGGGAAGAAAGTAACCATAGCGTGCAAACCTTCACCTGTTTTTTCATCTGTTACTCTACCACTAATAGTATAGGTTTCGTAAGTAAATTCAGAATAAATTTGAGCATTTAGTACAAAGGTATTTTCGCAAGTCGTATTTATTATCTGAGCATCTTCATAAGCAAAAGCGTCATTGAAATATTCAGTTGTTATGCCTCTTCCT
>DAIOVK010000691.1:0-1291 GCA_036759045.1 Kapaibacterium sp. (SeqCode)
ATACTGGAATAAATCTTCATTATCAAAAGAAGTAATCGAATTTGCATTTGTCTGCTTCATTTTTATTTGAAAATCGTTTAAAACTCCGCAATTATTTGTGCTTTGAACATTAAACCCAATATTGAGAATTAATCCCGGATATCCAGCAGCTTCATTTATTTCATCAGCAAGTATAAGGAATTGCTGTCTTGCTCCGCTAAAAGCATTTCCATAAGGAGCGGGGTAGATATTCGTGCTGTTAAACGAAGTTCCGTTTCCAATTATTATTGAATTACCAGTGATAAAAAACCATACTTCAGACCAGGGAGTAGAAATTAATGGATTGAATGCCAGAACCCGCCACCAATATTGAGTTTCGAAATTTAGACCGCTACCAAGAAAACTTGCTCCAGTCAAATTAGGTTCGTCAATGATGATATTTGAAAATTCATCGTCAGTAGATACCTGGAGATGATAGCCGGTTGCATTAAGAACGGGCTGCCAAAGAAATTCAGGTGATAATGGAACATTTGTTTCTCCATTTTCCGGTTCAAGTAATACTGGCAAACTTGGAACGTATTCAGTAGAAAAACTCCATACTTCTGACCACTGGCTGGTTTGCCCGCCAATGCTTGCACTTGCCCGCCAAAAGTATTGAACGAACTGTTCAAGTTCAACGCTTTGAGGAGTTTCAAAATTTGAAACAGTTAGTCCAGTTTCATTAATAATTAAAAATTCAAAATCTGCACTGGTGGATAGCTGTAATGAATATGAAGTAGCATTTTCGACATCAGACCAATCGAAATAAGGGAAAAGCGATACTCCAACAGCATTGTTCTGTGGTTCGATTAAATTAGGCGCAGGAATTTGAGAAAAGAGCTTATTACCGGTAATTCCAAGTAATAATATAGCAATTAAAAAAATCTTAAAAAACTTCATTTTTAACTCCAAAAAATTTTGAAAATGTATATTGAGAATCTTCTTCTTTTTTTCTTTGTCTAAATCAATTTTTTCTATTTTTCTAATTTACAAAAAAAAAACATGATGAGCAAATATTTTTTTTAAATTTTAAGATAAGATAAAACAATTATATCACTTATACCAAACCGCTAACAATAATAGTAATGTAAACTGTCATTCTGAAGCGTAGCGAAGAATCTCACAACTCCTTGTTACCAAAGACTTTGAGATTTCTCACTTCGTTACCAATGACATCACGCTAAATATTTCAACACTATATCTATTAAGTCTATATATGATAAGCTAATAAGGTTGTTTCAAAAGGTTTATGTTTATCTACTAAGGTTTATTA
>DAIOVK010000692.1:0-1283 GCA_036759045.1 Kapaibacterium sp. (SeqCode)
ATGTCATTTCCATTTAAAATAAAAGTCTTCTTTTATAAGGGGGTTCGGAATGACATTATATAAAAAGTCTTTTAATGAAATATTACACGCGTAACAGGGAGAAAAACTAATCTTTGGGAGCATCTTTAAATTCATCTCTGGGTTCTTCTCTTAAATCGCCTTTTTTACCTTTTCTAAATTCTCTTTTTTCTTCCCTGTCAAATCTTTTCATAAGCATTCTTTGAAGTTCTTTTGTAAATCTTTCTTCAAACATTACAAATTTAGCAAAATTTACTGGATTAAGCATAGCTTCAAATTCTTTAAATTTGTCTGTTATTAATTGGCTAAACTGACTTTGCAGAGTAAGAAATTCTTTGGTTTTCTTGGTAATTTCGTCGTTACCAGCTTTCTTCTTAATAAGCAGTTCAATTTCATCTGTAGTAGTTTCCATTACTTCTTTCTTTTCCTGAATTTTCTTTTCCCAGGAAGAGTATTTTGTCAGAAATTTTTCTGATTGTTGCTCATCTAAGTCAAGTGCATCAAGCAATTTAACTTTTTTTACGTTATCAATGCGTTCTTTAGCGTGAGGTGGCTGGCTGAATACTGCTGTTGTGGCTATACATAAGAATAATGTATAAATTGCGATGTTACGAGTTGATTTTAACATCTTCGAGCTCCCTTAATATTTCTTGAAAAGTTGATTCGTTTATTTCATTAAGATTATTAATAAATTCATAGTAGTAAGTATGGTTATAATCAATTTTTTCTGTTCCTTCAATATTCAATATAATATGAGATAAAATTATATCATTAAAAAATTCGTTGCTTGCTATATCTTCAATAGCATACTCTATTGCATCGTTTGAGTGATGATTTGTTGAATAATTTAATGATAATTCCAAATAATCCTCATTGGTTAAACTGCTATCGAAAAGTGCAGTAGTATCTTTTTCACTTAAAAAAGTAATTTTTGGCTGATTGTCAATTTGATTGGAATCTATATTTGGTTTGTTGAAATTAAAGAACACAAAGTATCCAATGAAAAACAATGCTGCAGTAGGAATGAGATATTTTAAACTGTTATTAAAAAATGGCACTTTTTGTTTTTTCGCAGCAAGACGATTATTTACTTTTGCAGAAGTATTTCGTGTGTAATAAGCAAGAGTTTTGTCTAAATCCATTTTATCTAATTTTGAAAAGACGCTTTTCACTTCTTTTATTTCATCTTGTAAATCAGAATACTTAGGAAGTTCCTGCTCAAATTTGAATTTGTCTTCTTCAGAAATCCTGTTAAATACATAATC
>DAIOVK010000693.1:0-1263 GCA_036759045.1 Kapaibacterium sp. (SeqCode)
CAACAACTGGAGCATTAGTAGGTATTGCAATGAATCAGGCAAAGAATGCCGAAGTATTAAATAATGCAATAGCAATTACTGATAATAATCCTGCTGCATACTTTGTAGCTGGCTTATACTGGCATGGCGTAATGCCACTAGACGGCGGTTTAACATCAAACAGAAATGCTTTCTGGTTAGACCCAGTAGCAGTTCCAAATGCTGTTATTGCCCGTTTTATTGAAACAGATGAAAATTCAAACATTCTCGAAGGTGGTAATCAAGCTACCGAAGGAAATGATTATAAAGAATTAGTTCAATGGCAAATGTGGACTGGACAAGACAAAAATTCAAATGTAAAGAATTTTACAACTGATTTTACAGTCGCAGCTCAAAAACTTAGAATTAGACAAAATCCAGCACCAACCGGTTCTATTCTTGAAGATAATGGACAAAGAGTGCTTTGGATTACTGGTGATATAGATGGCAATCCACGCGGAACAGCTGGCGTTCGCTATGATATTGGTGCAAGTGAATTCGCTGGTATCAAATACTTAAGCGACCTCGAAGCTATGCCAATTCTTGAACCCGGCAGATATCGCAGAGGTACTGCTCCATTTAACGATGGTGAATATATTATGACAACTGCTCCAATTAATATTATTGGTAGAGTTAGAAATAACGGTACTCTTACACAAACTAACACTCCAACTATTTTAAGAGTATATCGCAAGACCGCTACTGGTTACGATTCTCTTATTTTAGAAAAGTCACTCATTTTGAACTTCCTTCCAAATGAAACTACTGATATTAATTTCAATACAAACTTTATTCCTCATACTTATAATGATTTAAGAGGCGAGGATACTGCTTACAATGTACCAGTTATTTTCAGAGCAATGGGTGCAAACGTAACTCCACTTTATAAATTTGAAGTTTCTGTTAATCCATCTTATGACCAGGAAAATACAAATAACGTAATATCCAAATATGTAAGATTCTATATTAAGAGAAGCCCACAAAGCATTATGGTATCTTCTGAGAATAGTATGTATGGAATTACCCCCGGCGACCAAAATATCACCGCAGGTAGATTAAATGCAGACAGCTTAAAGATGGGACTTTCTTATATTGACCTTAAAATTGATACTACATTAGATAAAAATCGTAAACTTTGGGATTTAGACTCAAGCAGATATGACTATGATGTATTCGATAGAAAAGGTTGGGAACCAAAGACAGTTGATTATTCAATGTATCGCACAATGTTCTGGACCGATGGTA
>DAIOVK010000694.1:0-1179 GCA_036759045.1 Kapaibacterium sp. (SeqCode)
AGATGACAAAATGTGTCATTGGCAACGAATTGAGAAATCTCAAGTTTCGTGTTAGCAATGACTTGTGAGATTCCTCACTTCTTATCGAAATGACACAAAATAGTAAGTCTTTTAACGAATTATTACTCTAAGGAGAATGGATAAAGAAATATTTTAGTCATAAATCATTGGTAATAAGTAGTTAGCAAAAATTCTAATGACTAATGACTAATGACTTACTAACGACAGCTGACAGATGAAAACCATAAACTATAAACTATAAACCATAAGCCATTCGTCATTGGTAGAAGAAAAAATACTAATGATTAATGATTAATGATTAATTACTGATAGCCGACAGCCATAAACCATAAACCATAAACTATAAAATGGAACTAAAATCAAAAATAATTGAAGTTTTTAAAGGAGGCGGCTTGTATTCCATTGCCTCCCTTATTCAAAATATGATTTATTTCTTTTTAATTCCGGTTTATACTACTTATCTTTCTACTGCTGATTACGGAGTAATCGGCTTAATGACAATAACAGCCGGTATAATATTAAACATTACAAAAATTCCTACTGCCACCGCTTTTGTTCGCTTTTATTACTCACCTGAATACGAATCTAAAAGAAAGCCACTTTTATTTAATTCCTTAGTTTTTGCATTATTCCAATCAGGGCTTATTGCAGTTTTGTTTTTATTATTTAGCAATAACTTAGCAGAAATGATTTTGGATTCAGGTGAATATAATATAATTATACAAATATATTCAGTCATAATTTTTTTACAACCACTCGAAAACATTGTTCAGGATTTACTGAAAATAAAAAAGAAAGTAAAACTCTTTGTTGCAATGTTGCTTTCAAATGTATTTGTCACAACTATTCTTATTCTTGTGCTTTTGATTTATTTTGACAAAGGTATAATGGCACTTGTATTTGGAACACTATTTACTACTATTTACCCAATTGTTTTTCTTTCCAAAGAATTAAGAAACAGTATAGAATTTAAATTTGACTGGTTGCTCTTAAAATCACTTTTAAAATATGGATACCCATTAGTTATTTCAGCACTGAGTTTTTTCCTTCTTCGAAGCGTTGACCAATATTTAATTAAATTCTATTTTGATATTTCTCAAGTGGGAATTTATTCATTTGGATATAGCTTCGGTTGGTTAATAGCAGTATTTTTTGCAT
>DAIOVK010000695.1:0-1174 GCA_036759045.1 Kapaibacterium sp. (SeqCode)
ATTCTCAGTTAAGCCAGTCAAATCCCATTCTAGAATATCGCCTATATCCAAATCGTTGTAAGGTTCAACTATGTTAGCATTGAAAGTTGCACCATTACCGGTAGACAAATCAAGATGATAGCTTGTTGCACCGGCAGAACGATTCCATGTTAATTTAGCAGAATAAGAAGTAATATCATTAGCAGCTAAATTTATTGGAACTGCAGGGGCAGTTTTCAACTGACGTGGATTTAAAAGACGCTGATTAGTATTATAAGCTGGACTTGGTGTGCCGCCTATATTATAGTCATATACTCTAAACCAATACGAGGTATTAGCAGCAAGTCCAGTAACAGCTACTGAATTCTGGCTACCAGTACCATTATAAATAACTTTGCCTGTTCCAAGAGTTGGATTTAAGGCATTGCTATAATCTCCTACGCCAACGACAGTGTAGGTAGTATTGTTAATCGGTGGATAAGTATTAAAATTGTTTGTTGTACTTACAACAACAATTCTTCCGGCTCCACTTCCATTAACCCAGTTCATAGTAGTTCCAGAATTAGTTGTATTCTGGAAAGTGATAAAACCGGCTTGAGTTTGTGGTGGAGTTGCAGCATTAAGCTGTAACCCAACTACAGACAAGACCAGTATCATCGAAAGAAGAACTGATTTGAAATGTCTCATAAAAGGAATCTCCTTATATAGTGAAAAAAATTGTATTTTATATTCTTTTGTTCCATTTTAATAAACACTTTTTTTCAAAACATTACCACAATATTAACAAAATAATGAAAATATTGCATAATATCCAAATTAAATTGCTAAATAAATTCAAATTAAAAAATTAATTTTTTTTAATTTTTTAAAATAAATTTAAAAATATAATTCAAAATTATTGTTTGTAATAAATATCTTATTAAATATCAAGTATTTATTCTAATTATTACAATTCTTATATTAATGAAATAAATTAAAGTGCATTAATAATTTTTTATGTTTTTCCCATATTCCTTTTCGCATAAAAAAAGTATTAAACTATTTTATTAATTTTACTATTTTTTTGTTTTGACTTTTATAATGTTCGAATATTCACTAATATCATCGTAACCAATTGTCCTTAATCTGTAAAAATAAATTGTGTTTGGTTTAAGTCCATCAACATTGATGCTTTCGCAGTAACCAACATCTGCCG
>DAIOVK010000696.1:0-1131 GCA_036759045.1 Kapaibacterium sp. (SeqCode)
TTATTTCAGAAATCTCATTTCCAACAGAAGTAACGTATTCTAAATTAATTGAATGGATTGCTTCATCGCGTTCTTCTACTGGAGTAAAAGTAACATCAACGGTTAATGTGGCTCCGGGCTGAAGTTCAAAAGGAGCATTATCGTTATTGATAAGTCCGTCTTCAGTATGCCAGCCGGTTATTACAAATTCTTCCAAATCAATACTATGTCCGCTTGTTGCTATTTTGCTTTCCTGTATGTTCCTTGTAATTGTGATTGGTTCAGAGCCATTGTTTTGTAAGGAGACGGTGCCATTTCTTGAAGTATGAATGAATATTTTTTCAAACTGATAATCTGTAGCAGCTATTCCTTGTGTAAATCCTCTACCAATAAGTTCGCCGATATGGTCTTCAGTAGCAGGAGCATCACTTTTTGCAACTAAATTTGCTGTATGGTCGCCGGGATGCATTGAGGTAAAGGTAATAGGTACTTCGATATTTTCTCCGATTGGAATAACTATTGGATATGGATGAGCGTTTAACCATTGCTGGTCGATTTTGAATGAATTTGCATCATCGCCATCTATTGTTAAACTGTTTATAGTCAGATTCATTGCAAATTCGGGATTGATATTGTTGTGATAGACGATGCCATTACCATTTTTTGTATTACCAACCAATATTTTTTCACCGTAATCGTACCCATCAACTCTTATATGAGGACGTAAGCCAACGCCGATTAATCTTGCAGTTACTTCTTTTTCAATACCGCTAAAGGAAGTTTTAAGTTTAATTTCTCTGTCATAAACAGCTTCATCTTTTGGAGCAAAGTAAGTAGTGAGTTCTACAGGTACGCCTGGTTGAAGTTTAAATGGAATGTCAGAATCAATTCTGAAAATGCCATCTTCATTATCAGCAATTGTAAGAGAGACAACGCTAACTTCATCGCTTCCGGTGCAACTAATAATGACTTTGCCTTCGTATTCTTCTGTGCCGGCGAATTCGTCAATAACGCGTTTTCTACCCCAGTCGTAACCTTCGATTGCTGGACTTGCGTCAATACCGATACCAGTCCAATCTGAATATAACTTATCGCGGGTTGCATTGCTTGTAAAGATTGCTCTTTCAGTATGCTGGACATCAGCTACATCTG
>DAIOVK010000697.1:0-1118 GCA_036759045.1 Kapaibacterium sp. (SeqCode)
CTATCGCAATATAAACCACCGATAGAGCAATCCACATAATCCATATAATTATTATCAGGAGCAAATAATGGGCTGGAAATTGTAAATCCGGGTATTGTATCAGTTAAAGTTGTTCGATTGTCCATTGAGTCAATGGCTATTAGCTTATAAATGGCATCTTGATATAAATCAACAACAGTAATTTTTAATTTGATTTCCTCAGAACTTATTAATTCAAAATCTGCTTTGCAATTTATTAATAGTTCTACTTCTACTTCCTTTAAACCATAATCGTATATTAATGAATCGTAAAATACTACTTCAGAGTATTCAAAGCAAGGAGCAAAATTTGTTGCTGATTGAGGTGCATTCTTATCTGTTTGTGTTCCAAACTTTAAATTTAATACATTTCTTTGGGCGCACTCATTTGCAATGATAACAGAATCGACATAAGTGGAATCGAATTCTGATAAAAAGCAAAGTCGTAAATTTTCAACTTTGCCAGCTGCAATTTTTAGCGGTAAAGTACTTGCTATTCTAAATTGGTCTGGGTAGTTTAAGTTTACTGTATTAATTGTTTGCTCGAATTTTCCATAATTTTTTATTGGGATATCAATACAGTATTCACTATTCATTCTTCCAATGTAGTCGATAAACGGAATTGTTTCATTTTGCTGAAGTTCATTTTTCAGTGTGAAGCCGGGAATTTCAATAGTTTTGTTTGATTCTAACTTCATTGAATCCACAACTTTTATTCTAAATTTTCCGTCTTGATACTTATCAATCAATCGGGCAGAAAACAGAATAATTTTCTGAAATTCAGTGAAATTGCTGAGCAATACTTCAGTGTTGATTTTTTCATTCTCAGGAACGCTAATACTAATCACTCCTGAATCATACATTGTAGTATCAGTAATTGCACCATTTAATTCGAAACAATCAATATTTGTTATGATATCCGGTGACTTAAAGTCGTGTGGTTTAAAGCTTAGTCCACCTGCATAACCATAAGAATTAGCAGTACCATAGCCATAAATAATTATGCCGAATTCGGTAGTTGAATTGAGTGAATGCTGTCCCTCAGTAACAGGTATGTTAGCAAAATAATAATCAGAATTAGAAATTCTTTGAAACAAACT
>DAIOVK010000698.1:0-1107 GCA_036759045.1 Kapaibacterium sp. (SeqCode)
CGAATATCCATATAAAATACGCTTGCTTTTCCGTGATGAACCTTATGTTTGTAAAGCATTGCGTGTTTTGCAGTGTACATACAGCAGATTTTTGAGCAATATTCAATTCCTTTTGCTGGGTCGCGGCTTCCGGCGCAAGCAACAAAAACTATATTTTGAGGCACTTTTCCGTCTGAAGGACGTTGGATTTCGCCGAGAGTAGGACCTGAAGCTGATGCAAGACGTTCAAACTGCATACCAGTAATCACATCTTTATATCTACCATAGCCATATTCCGGGAAAAAGTCAGTTCCTTTAATGTCAAAACCGGTAGCAACTACGACAGCACCGACGTCAATTTTAATTACTTCATCTTGCATACTGTAATCAATTGCCTTGGTCAAGCAAACTTTAGCACAGAGTCCGCATTTTCCATTTCTTGTAAAATAGGAACAGTTTTCACGGTCGATAACTGGTTTGTTTGGAACTGCCTGCGGGAATGGAACGTAAACAGCAGTTCTTGTTCCGAGACCGGCATTAAATTCATCTGGAATCTTTTTAATAGGACATTTATTAATGCAATCACCGCAACCATTGCAAACGTTATGGTCAATGCTTTTTGCTTTTAGTTTGATGCTTGCCTGGAAATTTCCAATGAAGCCATCTAAACCAACGAGTTCAGCATAAGTATATAAAGTAATATTCGGATGCTGAGCAACTTCCACCATACGTGGAGTTAAAATACATTGAGAGCAGTCGAGTGTCGGAAATGTTTCAGAAAGCTGGGACATATGCCCGCCAATTGAAGGACTTCTTTCCACCATAACCACTTTATGTCCGCTGTTTGCAATGTCTAAAGCAGCTTGAATACCAGCTATACCACCACCAAGCACAAGTGCAGTTTTCGTTACAGGCACTTTAATTGGGAAAAGTGGAGTATTTCGTTTTACTTTTTCTACGAGTATTTTAACTAATTCAGCAGCTTTTTGCGTAGTAGATTCATCTTTTAAATGCACCCAGGAGCAATGCTCGCGAAGGTTTGCCATTTCGCAAAGGAAAGGATTTATTCCCGCTTCGTTTACTGCTTTGCGGAAAGTTGGTTCGTGCATACGAGGAGAGCAGGCAGCA
>DAIOVK010000699.1:0-1098 GCA_036759045.1 Kapaibacterium sp. (SeqCode)
CATTTTTATCAATAGCTGCTCTTTGAAGAGCATTTTTTAAAACATCATTCCACTGGTTAATATCCTGATTATATAAATTAAAGTGCTTAAAAATATTCCATGCAATAATAACGATTGCTAATCTACTTTTGCGGTTATTTCCGTTAAAATCTAAAGAATCGCTAAATAATTTGGGTAAGCTGTCATTTCCTTCAAGCATTTTCATTACTTCTATAGAATCAGTTCTAATAATAGCCGGAGATGTAAAGAATAAATCATTAGCAATTTTTTCAGTATAATTTTCATTTAATTTTGGTAAAATTACTCTTGATTTTTCATCTGCTTCAATAAGCAGAGCTTTAGTTCCTTTATAAAACTGATTTGTAATAGTTCCCTTGTATCCAACAATTTCAGAGTTAGGATAAAGCGTCCAGCCACGAACTATTTTTCCAAAATCACCCTCTTCAAAGCTAAAATTTCTTGGTTCGCCTTCGCTTACAATATTTTTTCTGTCTATTATTTCTAATTTTGTTTCATCGAACCAGATTTTACCTTCACCGATAAGCACTAAAGCAAGTAAAATTTTATCAGCATTTTCTGGAATGTCGGCTTCGACTTCGTATTCAGCCCATTCATTCTTTAAGATTGGTTTTGGAAGAGCAGTGATTGAATGGACTTCATCTTTACTAATATTTATTTGCAACCATATTTGACCTTCGCTGAAAGCATCATCAGATTCAAAACGACTGTAAGCTTTGAATTTTAATTTTTTCCCTTTAAACTGGGCTGCATCAATATATTGAAAGACAATCCCTTCCATTTCTCTTTGAGATTGGTTTGCATTAATAATCTGAGACTGGAAAATTTCAGATTTAGTACCGGTTGCAGGACCAATATGCTTAGAAGCAAGATATACATCTTTACTTTTATCGCTATCATTGAAGAATTTATGCTGTTTGGCACCTAATTCAGTATTTTCAAAAGCGATGAAAGGAGCTAAAGGAGTGAAAGTATTCTTAATAAAATCAATGAATTCATTGGAATTTTTTAAGTTCTCAACTTTCTCAATTGAAGAAAGGACAAAATGTTCCCAATCATAATTTTGCAAAGGAAAACTTG
>DAIOVK010000700.1:0-1082 GCA_036759045.1 Kapaibacterium sp. (SeqCode)
CTTCATCGCTAAGCAACAGAAGCCCTTTTTGATTCTGCTCGTCAGAGTAATCCTCAAGCAACGCAGCCCCGCGAGAGCCAAGAGCACCATCAGCATATAGTTTTATTCCAACTACGTGGTGCATCTTTCTTTCATTTTTATTAGGAATAATGTTGTACTGCAAGTATTCATCTTCCTGAGCAATTAAATATGAATTTACTTTTATAGGCAAGCTGCCTTCATTTTCCAATTCTTCCAAAAGGTTGAATTGTTCTAATGATAAATCCATATTTCTTATCTGAGTTATACCACTTTTCACTAATTCACTTATTGCAATCGAAACAGCTTTTTTCTTCTGCAAATAGCTAAGCTCCGGAATCAAATGTTTAACAAGTTGCATTGCATTGTCGATTAATATTCCGTTTGGTTCACCTTTTTCATCTTTTAAAATTGCTCCGCCTTTTAAATTTGGAGTATCTTTGGTAATGTTTGCAATTTTTAGAGCTGCGGAATTTACCCAAGCCGCGTGCCCATCTACTCTTGATAAATACACTGGAGAGTTTGGAAATATTTCATCAAGAACATTTTTAGTAGGGAAATCTTTATTGTTCCATAGCTCCTGATTCCAGCCCCAGCCGCGTATCCAATCGTTTTGATTCCTAATTTTACTTTTAACAACATTTAAGCATTCTTTTAAGCTTTTTAAACCGAACAGATTGATTTGCATTTGGCGTGTCCCCAATGCTAACAAATGACAATGATGGTCAACGAAACCGGGAAAAGCCCAACAATTCTTATATTCAATTATTTTTCCATTTGAAAGAATTTTTACAATTCCTGCTTGATTCTTGAGAGAAAGAATTTTACTGCTTTTTAATTCTATTTGACCTTGAAAACATTGCATAATTTTATAAAAAGAATAATACATTTTTATTAGCAAAATTAAAATATTTTCTTTAATATTTTACATTATAAAACATCTTTTTATATTTCCAATTTGTCTAAATAGTGAAAAGTATTTGATAACTTTCGCAAAGTTCAAGAAACTTTACAAAAGTAAAAATCAAAGTCATACCATCAACTTCGTTGATAGCATGACAGAA